>JABDQY010000241.1 GCA_013042025.1 Bacteroidia bacterium | reverse complement strand
AAACCAAACAGGAAGTAATAGACTTTTTCTTACATTATGGAGATTTATTTCTCGGGAAAACTACCGTAAAGGCTAAAGATACACCAGCATTTATTGCCAATAGAATAGGAGTGTTTAGCATTATGGCAATATTCAAAATGATGCAAAAACACAAGTTGAGCATTGAAGCTGTTGATTCAATAACTGGTCCCGTTTCTGGTCGACCGAAGTCAGCAACTTTTAGAACTTCAGATCTTGTTGGCTTGGACACTTTAGTTAAAGTAGCTAATGGTGTAGGACAAAATTGCCCAAAGGATGAAATGAAAGAATGGTTTGAGATTCCTTCATTCCTTTCTACGATGCTTGAAAATGAATGGCTTGGAGATAAAACGGGTCAAGGTTTTTATAAAAAAACTAAAGACTCTAATGGTAAAAGAGTAATAGAGGCTCTTGATTTAAATTCTCTGGAATATAAACCAAAGGATAAACCAAGATATGATAGCATTGGAAAAGCACGAGGTGCAAATAGATTAAAAAGCAAATTAGGTATTCTTTATGATGGTGGTGATGCAGCTGCTGATTTTTATCAGGATGTTACAACTGCAATTCTTGCATATTCTTCAAACAGAATTCCTGAAATCGCAGATGAATTATATCAAATTGACGATGCATTAAGAGCTGGTTTTGGTTGGGATGTTGGTCCCTTTGAAACATGGGACTTAATTGGTTTCGATAAAGTCTTAAAAAACATTGAAAGTGCTGGATATTCTGTTCCAAAATGGATATCAGATTTTAAATCAAAAGGGAATTCATCGTTCTATAAATCTGAAGGAGGGAAACGCAAATATTACAACATATCTAAAGGGGAATACGAAGTTATTCCTGGCACTGAAGCATTTATTGTATTAGACAATTTCCGAACTCCTGAACCTGTATATAAAAATAAAGAAGCAACACTTCATGACATTGGAGACGGAGTTCTCTGTCTAGAATTTCATTCTAAAATGAATGCTATTGGAAGTGGTACTTTATCTGCGATTAATAAGTCAATAGATATAGCTGAATCGCAAGGATGGAAAGGTTTGGTAATCGGGAATGATGCTCCAAATTTTTCAGCTGGTGCTAATTTAGCAATGATGCTCATGTTGGCAATTGAGCAAGAGTTTGATGAACTAAATATGGCAATAAAGTATTTTCAAAAAACAGTGATGCGATTACGATACAGTAGCATTCCTGTTGTAATGGCTCCTCACGGTATGACACTTGGAGGAGGTTGTGAAATGACCTTGCATGCCGATTCTGCAGTGGCGTCTGCGGAGACTTACATAGGTTTGGTGGAAGCAGGAGCAGGACTTATTCCTGGTGGAGGAGGAACCAAAGAGTTTGTGGTTCGTACAAGTGATAGTTTTTATGCAGGTGATCCACAGTTACCTACTCTTATTGAACGTTTTCAAACGATAGCAACTGCAAAAGTTGCTACATCCGGTCATGAAGCTTTTGAAATAGGTGTGATGCACTACGACAAAGATGAAGTTGTTGTAAACGGAGCACGAGTAATAACTGAAGCTAAAAGAAAAGTGCTTGAATTACATCACGATGGATATGTTCAAAAACCTCAACGAGATGATATTTTGGTATTAGGTAGAACTGCTTTAGGAGCCTTGTATTCTGGTGTTGAAGCATTTGGAATAAGCAATTATGCAAGCGAACATGATATGCTAATTGGCAGAAAACTCGCTTTCGTAATGTCGGGAGGAGATCTTACACAACCTACTAAAGTAACTGAGCAATATTTGTTAAATCTAGAAAGAGAGGCTTTTTTAAGTCTGCTCGGTGAACGTAAAACTTTGGAGAGAATTCAACATATTTTAAAAACTGGGAAACCGCTAAGGAATTAACAATTTAAATTTTAAAAAAATGGAAGCATATATAGTAAATGGATATAGAACAGCGGTTGGAAAAGCCAGCAGAGGTGGATTTCGATTCACTAGTCCTGTTGATTTAGGAGCTGCAGTGATAGATTATTTAATTGAAAATACTCCTGGATTTGATCCCAGTGTTGTTGAAGACTTAATCGTAGGAAATGCTGTTCCAGAAGCTGAGCAGGGATTGCAAATGGCTCGCTGGGTTGGAATGCGAAGTAAGTTGCCTCTGGAAGTGCCAGGTGTAACTGTAAATAGATATTGTGGTAGTGGAATTGAAACTATTTCGATGGCGGTTGCAAAAATCAAAGCAGGATTAGCTGATTGTATCATCGCAGGTGGTACTGAAAGCATGAGTCTCGTTCCAACGGTTGGTTATAAAACCGTTCCAAACTATACCATCGCCAAAGACCATGGCGACTATTTTTTAGGTATGGGATTAACCGCGGAAGAGGTATCAGTAAAGTATGATGTAAGTCGGGAAGACCAGGATAAATTCGCATTTGGTTCTCACCAGAAAGCGTTAAAAGCAATTGAAGAAGGCAAATTCAAAAGTCAGATAGTTCCTTATGAAGTAGAACAAGTAGATTTTGATCCCAAAACCAATAAAAGAGTTGAATCAAAATATACGGTTGATACGGATGAAGGTCCTCGAGTGGATACTAGCTTAGAAGCTTTGGCTAAATTAAGACCTGCTTTTAAGAATGGAGGAACGGTAACCGCAGGGAATAGTTCACAAACGAGTGATGGAGCAAGTTTTGTTTTAGTCATGAGTGAGATAATGGTTAAAGATTTAGGTTTAACTCCCAAAGCGAGATTAGTGAGCAGTGTGTCTGTTGGAGTAAGTCCACGATATATGGGAATAGGTCCTATGGAAGCAATACCCAAGGCACTGAGTAAAGCTGGATTAACACTAAACGACATTGAACAAATAGAACTAAACGAGGCTTTTGCATCACAAAGCTTAGCAGTGATAAGAGGGTTAGATATTAACCCAGATCTAGTAAACGTGAATGGCGGTGCAATTAGCTTAGGACATCCTTTGGGTTGTACAGGAGCTAAACTAACAGTTCAAATTTTAGAAGAAATGAGATTAAGAAACCAAAAATACGGAATGGTAACAGCATGTATTGGCGGTGGACAAGGAATAGCAGCAATTTTGGAAAAACTATAATAGAATAAAAGAAATGAGTAAGAACAATTTAAAAGGTGGAGAATTCTTAATAAAGGAGCAAGATGCTCAAAGCACATTTATCCCCGAAGAGATAAACGAAGAACAGAAAATGTTCAGAGAAATGACTAGCGACTTTCTTGACAAAGAAGTACATCATTTACGTGCTAAAATTGATAAACAATTAGAGAATCCAGACTTGATTCCTCAATTGATGGAAAAAGCTGCAGAACTAGGAATGTTAAGTGCTTCTTTGCCAGAAGAATACGGGGGAATGGCCGTTGACTTTAATACCGAGACAGTACTTAGTGAGGAGCTTGGTAAAAGCCAAAGTTTTAGTGTTGCTATTGCGGCTCATACAGGAATAGGAACTCTTCCAATACTCTATTACGGAACCGACGAACAAAAGAAAAAATATCTACCTGGATTAGGCGACGGGAGTTTAAAAGCAGCGTATTGTTTAACCGAACCAGATAGCGGCAGCGATGCCCTTGCCGCAAAAACGAAAGCAGTTCTTGATGGAGACGAATGGGTAATAAACGGAGGGAAAATGTGGATTACAAATGCTGGATTTGCTGATCTTTTCACTGTGTTTGCTCAAGTAGACGGGGATAAATTTACTGGATTTCTAGTTGAAAAAGGTACACCAGGACTAAGTTTGGGTGACGAAGAAGTAAAACTAGGGATAAAAGGGAGTAGCACAAGACAAGTATTTTTCGACAATGTGCGAATTCCAAAAGATAACCTACTTGGGGAAATTGGTAAGGGGCATAAGATAGCCTTTAATGTATTGAATATCGGCAGATACAAATTAGGTGCTATGGTTATGGGAGGTAGCAAAAGAAGTATCAACGTTGCTGTTGAATATGCTAATGAAAGACATCAGTTTGGAGTACCAATAAGCAGTTTTGGTGCAATTCAACATAAACTTGCTGAAATGGCTATTAGAACCTATGCAACGGAT
This sequence comes from Bacteroidia bacterium, assembly GCA_013042025.1. GTDB lineage: Bacteria > Bacteroidota > Bacteroidia > NS11-12g > UBA9320 > UBA9320. The sequence goes on along the minus strand of JABDQY010000241.1, from coordinate 1,683 downwards.
AGTGCTACCTATAGAATATCTGATTTGATTCAAGATGAAATTGCTGAATTAGCAGAAGGCGGTTTATCCAAACCTCAAGCAAAATTAAAAGCTGCTGAAGAGTACAATATTGAATGTGCAATTCTTAAAGTCCTTGGCTCTGAAACTTTAGATTATGTTGTAGACGAAGCAGTACAAATATTTGGTGGAACAGGTTATTCTGAAGAGTTTCCTGTAGCCAGTATGTTCAGAGATTCTCGTATTAACAGAATTTTTGAAGGAACCAATGAGATTAACAGAATGTTGGCAGTTGGACAAATGATGAAAAAAGCGTTAAAAGGTGAATTGGATTTAATGGGTCCTGCAATGAAAATTCAGGAAGAACTTATGGAGATTCCAGACTTTGGAGATGAAGGAGATGGAACACCATTGTATGAGGAGAAAAAAGCAGTTCGTCAAGCTAAGAAGGCAATACTGATGGCTGCTGGTGCAGCGGCACAGAAGTACATGATGGAGTTAGAAAAACAACAAGAGATTTTAATGAATCTTGCTGATATGGCTATCGATGTCTTCACTGCTGAAAGTACTGTACTGCGAACCGAAAAGCTTATTGCACAGCAGGGAGAAGAGGCTACATTAATGCAAATAGCAATGACAAAGTGTTATGTAAATGATGCTATGGAACGGACATATTTAGCTGGTAAACATGCTATAACAGCGTTTGCTAAGGACGATATGTTGGTAATGATGCACATGGGAATTAAGCGATTTACCAAGTATCCAATGACAGATACAATCTCTCTAAGAAAGCAAGTAGCAGCTAAGCTAATTGCAGAGAATGGATACTGTTTTTAGGCACAGTCATCCTTAGAGGCAGTCGAAGGGTTAACTGAGACTAATAACAGAACACGAACGGTTTCGTTTCAAGGTTTGTTCCAAGTAATTAACAAATAAACAAAGGAGAATTATGATACTCTTCTTTTGCATTATTTTTGGATAATGAGAAGTCTAATTATTATAGTGTTAATTTTTATAGCACAATTTTCCGATGCCCAAGTTCTCAATGACAGCAACGCAACAATTATCTTGTCTAAGACTAAGCAAGACATTAATCTAAAGATTTGGAATGCAGTTTCGGCAGGTAGAATAATAGCATATCGAAATGATTCTTTCACTTCAACAGTACCAAAAGACAGTCTAAACTCTTGGTATAAAGTCTATAAACGAAGGGAGATTACAGATCCAGATGAAGGAGTTTTTAATAGGTTGGGAACAGTTGTTTTTGAGCCACATGATTTTAATCCAAATAAGGATTTTACTGGACTTGATTTTGTTTTTGAGCCAAGTTGGGATGTTGAATCTACTACTTATTCCAATAAATTAGTTGGAGTTGCTCCAACATGGAAAATAACAACAGAGTCTGGTATAGAGCTTGGAAATCATCTTCTGTTTATAGTTAAATTAAAGGATCTTGAGGATGTTTTTTCTACTAGGAAATTGAAAGCACTGGCAATGCAAAGAAGTACTCTTGGAGATTTTAAATTTCGTTACTTGGATGAGTACAGTAGCACTGAAGATATAGCAAATTCAATGTTGTGGAATTCATTGTTAGGTCAGAAAAATATCTTGACTTGGAACTTGAAATTTGACTCTATTTTAGGGATTTATAATACCCGATTAATTAATGAAGCAGCACAACTAGCG
>JABDQY010000232.1 GCA_013042025.1 Bacteroidia bacterium | reverse complement strand
CCGTTGTATATTGACAAAAAATCTGAATCATTAAGGGTAATACAACATATGCGTGATGAAGCCCATCGTTTTGGGATTACCCATCACCGAAATAGAAGAAGCAAAGGAACCATTGTAAGTAAACTTACCGAAATAAAAGGTATTGGAGACGAAACAGCCTCCGAACTACTCAGAAAGTTTAAATCGATAAACAAAATTAAGAAAGCAAGTTTAGAAGAATTATCTTCTATTGTTGGTCCTTCTAAAGCAAAACTGGTTAGAACATTTTTTGATGCATAAAATCTCAAACTTTATAAAGGAAAATGGGTTAGATGCCTTCAAACAACTGTGTTATCGGTATGCATCCACTTTTGAATATAGCTGCATCTTGGATAGCTGTTCGCTGAATACTGGAGTAGCTCCAGGCAAATATGAATTTCTGGCAGCTTTTGATGCAGCCTATTGTTTAAATTCCTTTGCGGAAGTTTGTAAGCAACAAAAATCAAATTGGTTATTCGGAGTTTTGAGTTATGACCTCAAAAATCAGTTTGAAAATTTATCAAGCTCTAATCCGATTTTTCTAAATGGACCAGAAACACTATTCTTTTCACCTCATACACTTATCGCAATTGATAAACTTGGAGAAGCAACTGTGCTAAAAGGTGAATTGGAATCTGCCTTTTTTGAATCCTCCCAACCCAACTCAACACAACATTCAATTTCAAAAGAATTGAATCAAGTAGATAAGGATGAATATTTGGATAAAATCAAATCAATTCATCAACTAATTAGGGAAGGAGAAGTATATGAATTGAATTATTGTCTCAATTTTAAGCATACCTTTCAAAACTTCATCCCTAGTGAATTTCATATTGAGTTGCTACAAAAATCACCTGTTCCAATGGCATCGTATCTAAAGGCAGAGCATTTGGAAATGTGCGGAGCAAGTATGGAGCGATTTATAACGAAACAAGGATCTAAATTAATAAGCCAGCCTATCAAAGGAACAATACGAAAAGGTATTGATACTGAAGAAGATGAGAAATTGATACTTCAATTGCAGGAAAGTGAAAAGGACAGAGCTGAAAATGTAATGATTGTAGATTTGGTTAGAAACGATCTCTCTCGTATTTGTAAAACAGGTTCAGTTCAAGTGGAAGAACTATTTGGCATTTATAGCTATTTACAAGTCCATCAAATGATTTCTACTATTTCTGGTGAGTTACGTGAACACGTTTCATTCGCAGATATTATGAAAGCACTTTTCCCAATGGGTAGTATGACTGGAGCACCAAAAATTTCAGCTATGAAATACATTGACGAATTAGAAAACTTTAAGCGTGGATGGTATTCAGGGGCTGTTGGCTACATCGATCCGCTAGGAGATTTTGATTTCAATGTTGTAATACGAAGTTTGTTTTGTGACAGAAAATCTAGCACATTATCCTATTGTGCCGGAGGTGCTATAACAATTGATTCAGATCCTGAAAAAGAATGGGATGAAATAAAATTAAAGACTAAAGCAATCTATGACTTGTTAACCAACTAATTCTTTTGCCTGAATTAATTTGCTGTTTTCTATTAGGATTTCTTGAAGTGCTTCTTGCTTAAATGGTTTACTTAAGAAACCGTCCATTCCAGCATTTAAATACTCATGCTTGCTACTTTCATTAGCATCGGCAGTAAGTGCAATTATCACTGGACGTTTATCGCCATACTTCTCAATTATGCGTTGCGTAGCTTGTAACCCATCCATTTCTGGCATTTGTATATCCATTAAAATGATATCAATTTCTTCATGCTCTAATTTCTTAAGAACTTCTAATCCATTTTCAGCATGGTGAGAATCATTGTAGCCAAACTTTTCAAACAGTTTATCGATGAATAATTTGTTAAACGGATTGTCTTCCGCTACTAATATTTTAAGTGGATATTCATCTGCTAATTTTCCAGTTGAAACCGGAACTTCTTTCCCTTCTTCAGTAATATTAATCGGAGTTTCTTGTTTCGCTAATCCTTTAGGGATTTCAACATTTAGGGTGAAATAGAATGTTGTACCTACATTTTTTTCTGAGGTAAGTCCAATTTCTCCACCCATTAATTCAACAAGCTTTTTCGAAATACTTAATCCCAGTCCAATTCCGCCATACTTTCGAGATGTAGAGGTATCTTCTTGTTCAAAGGATTCAAATATTTTCTTTTGTTTTTCTTCAGATATACCAATTCCATCATCTTTAACAGAGAATCTTAGTTTTGCTATTCGAGCATCTTCGGTTTGTGCACGAAGCAATTCATCTAATTCAACAATTATTTTAACATAGCCATTTCCAGTAAATTTAATAGCATTACTCACTAGATTAATCAGAATCTGACGTATTCTCAATACATCACCTCTAAATTGTTTAATCATAGCATTTCCTATAAACTTACTCAATTCAATATTCTTGTCTTTGGCTTGTTTCGAGAAAATGATCATTACCTCTTCTAGCAGTTTGTCCAAATCTACCAGGGTAGATTCGATGTTCATTTTTCCTGCTTCAATTTTAGAGAAATCAAGTATGTCGTTCAGAATTGTTAAGAGATTTTCACTACTTGTTTGAATTGTCTCAACATATTTTTTCTGTTCGGTATTTAATGGAGTCTCCAACATTAAACTAGCCATCCCCATAATACCATTCATTGGCGTTCTAATTTCATGGCTGGTTACTGCTAGAAAGTTTGATTTTGCAATAGACCCTGCTTCAGCTTGCTGTCTTGATTCTTCAAGAACTGAATTCATTTTCCGAAGCTCTTGATTTTGTTTGTTAATAAGAGAGTTTCGTTGTTCTAGCTTAGCATTGCTTGTTTGTTTAATCCTAACTTGTCGGTACAACACAATTAAAATTATTGAAAGCAATATTAAAGCAAAAACGATTGAGTACTTTACAATTTCTGAGGTCTTTTGTTCCTGATATAGCAACTCATTATCTGCTTTATTCTGGATATCACGCGTTTCATTTACAACTTGCTCAGACTTATTTTTAAGTTGTTCAAACTCTCGAAATGCACCACTTATACCTTGTTCTTGCTTGAGCTCAGTAAAACTTTCGTTTACTTCAAATGCCATTTTATAATCATTGAGATTATAATAAGCCTTTGTTAAAAGTTCATATGAATTGGCAATATCGTATTGAGATGCATATTGATTTTTTCCATTAATAACTGATGTAGATTGAGAAATCACATCATTTGCTTTGTTCAAAGCTAAGTTTAATTGAGCTTTTCTGTGTTGTAAAGGATATCGCAGTAGATTAATACTCGATCCTTCAATAATACCTTTAACTCTATTGTTATATCCTCCAGCCCTTTGAAAATCACTTAAAGCAATATTAATATCACTCATTATCAAATAAGCCTTTGCGATTGCAAAATCACTTTCTATCGCTTTGGCTTTCTCTAACGATTTAGCAGCATAAATATTAGAATAGTTTGTATTCTTCTGTTTGAGATAGTTCGTAGACAATAAAGCATAAATCTTGGCACTCTGTCCTAAATTATTATTATCCTTTAAAAGTACAAGAGCGTCCTGCAAATAAGATCTAGCAAAAGCACTTTGATTTACACGAGTTAATCCTTCTGAAATAGCAATTAGAACATCAATAAGTCCTTCGTTGTCCTGTATAGACTCTTTCAATTCTTTCGCTTTGAAGTAAGAACCAAATGCATCAGAATACTTTCCTTGATGGAGTTTAATATGACCATCTAACAGCAATATTTCAGATTCAAGCACAACATCTTTCAGTTCACGAGCACAAAAAATTGATTTCATCATTTTAGTGTCGTCGGCTAAATCACTGTTTCTGAGAGATTCAATATATGCTATATTAGTCTCTGCAAAAGCTTTATGCGGAGAGCAATCACTATTGGTTAACAATTGTTGAGCAGTAGTGAAATAGAAAAACGCATCATCCATTCTTCCTTCATTGCTTAAAATTACCCCTAGATTGTTGTTGTATATAGCTTTTTCTACAGAAGATTCAACAGATGCTAGTTTTGATTTCTGTTCAGCAATTAATGCATCTATCTTAGAATTAATGTCACTTGCGAACAATCTATCCGCACCAAAACCTTGGAGGGAGATCATCACCAAAGTGAATAAAGTAGTATACCTTGCTATATGTTTACTTAGTAACCTGAATCTATGCATGTTGTAGTAGTATGAATAGTTTTACAATGGTTGTATCAAACAAAGATAGTAAAAAATAAGGGAAGATTTATGGCTATACCATTTATATACAAACCATTAGCGTAATTTTGTTGCATAAACTGAACACAATGACCCAAAATATTCTTTCTCTTGATTTAAATAAATTCATAAGCGGCAATCCTGAAGAAAAGCAAAAATTTGTTCAAGATTTGGGCTATGCATATGAAAACATTGGATTTGTTGCCATATACAATCACAAGCTTACCGATGAAATAAGCAACAATTTATATCATTATACTCAAGCATTTTATAACCTACCAATTGAAACTAAATTAAAATACAGAATTGAAGGGTTAGCTGGCCAAAGAGGATTTACATCTTGGGGTACAGAACATGCTAAGAACAGCAAAGTAGGAGATTTAAAAGAATTTTATCATTTCGGACAAGAACTTCCGTCCGATTTAATTGAAAAGTATAATTATCCTGCTAATGTTTTAGTGAAAGAAGTTCCAGAATTTAACGAATATGCAATTGAGGCCTTTAGGCGTTTGCAAGAAACAGGAATTTACATGCTTCGAGCAATTGCTTTATTCTTGGAATTGGATGAGTTTTACTTCGACGATAAAGTCAAATATGGAAATAGCATATTACGCCCAATACATTATGCTCCCATAACTTCAGAACCAAAAAATGCCGTTCGTGCAGGACAACACGAAGACATTAACTTAATAACACTATTAATGGGTGCTAGTGCTGAAGGATTGGAAGTTCTAAATAAGCAAAGCGAATGGATACCTATTACCGCTTTACCGAACCAACTGGTTGTAAATGTGGGTGATATGCTTCAAAGACTTACAAACGATAAATTAAAATCAACTACGCATCGTGTTGTGAACCCTCCAAAGGAGAAATGGGGCTCTCCCCGCTTCTCAATTCCATTTTTTTTACACCCCATTTCTGAGATGAGGCTGGATTGTCTTCAAAACTGCATAACCGACTCAAAACCAAAGAAATACAAAGATATTTCTGCAGGAGATTTTCTTACAGAACGCCTTAGAGAAATTGGTCTTCTTAAAAAATAATTGTGCAATATTTCCATATTTGAGATTTTTATTCTATATTTGACCCAGATTACGTTCTATTTATAATTAATAAGGTTAGTTAAATACTTAACACAGCTATACTACTTATCTTGATATGAAGAAATTTATATCTCGCATTAATAGCGGTGGTATTGAAGGCCAACATCTACAAGATGTTGGCCTTTTTTTTAATTTCATTTTTAAATACCTCTATTCCTGTGGATGCTTTCTCTTTTATGAGATTAGTATTTGACCATTGCCTAATTTTATGAGGATCCAAGTGTGGATCTATTACATAAATAGGTGTTCCTGCCTGAGCATATGCAACTAATCCAGCCGCTGGATAAACCTCCAACGAAGTTCCAATAACTAGAACCACATCAGCCCTACGCACTAATTTAGATGCATCAACTATTAAAGGAACATCCTCACCAAACCATACTATAAACGGACGAAGCTGAAAGCCATCAATACAAGTTTCCCCAATTTCAATATCCCTAAAACCAATCTCCTGGATATGATCCTTGTTATTTGAACTGCATGCTTTCGTTATTTCTCCGTGAAGGTGCATCACATTAGAGCTACCTGCTTGTTCATGTAAATTATCAATATTTTGAGTAATGACGTTTACAAAAAAATGTTTCTCTAAAGCAGCAATCTGAATATGAGCGTTATTGGGTTTCACGCTTGCAATGTTTTGCCTACGAGCATTATAAAAATCCAAGACCATTTGTTTGTCTCTTTGCCACGCTTCGGGTGAGGCTACTTCTTCAATTTTGTATCCCTCCCAAAGTCCTCCGCTTCCTCTAAAAGTGGCAATTCCACTTTCTGCACTAACTCCTGCTCCACTCAGCACCACCAAGTTTAATTTCTTTTTAGTCTCCATTTTAAGTTCTTTTGCCGCTTAAATTTAACTCCTATCAATTCTTATATCAAAGATATCGTAAAATTAAGCTGGCCCATAATTATTGGACAACTAGGAATGGTATTAACTGGATTCTTTGATAATATCATGGTGGCAAAAATTGGTCATGAAGAGCTTGCAGCAGCTGGAATTTGCAATAGCATCTTCTTTCTAATCTCAATTTTCCCGATGGGTGTATCGATGGCCTATACTACCATAATTGGGTTGTTAGTAGGCAAAAACCGTATAAACTCAACTCACTTATTGGTAAGGGATAGCTTATACATCACCATTATTTTGAGCATTTTGTGTTCTCTCATAATCTACTATTCCATTTTTCATTTTGATTTCTTCAGACAATCAATTGAAGTGACACAACTATCTCTGCCTTATTTAACCTTACTTATGTGGTCTCTAACCCCAATGCTACTTTTCTTCCTAGCTAAGAATGTATGCGATGGATTTAGCTTCACAAGAGGGGGAATGATCATAACACTTACTGCTCTAGTTCTCAATGTGTTTCTCAACTGGGTACTTATATATGGGAACCTTGGTTTTGACGCTTACGGACTTAACGGAGCGGGATATGCCACTATTATCTCACGGATTTTCATGGCAATTACCATGATAGCTTTATTGTTCTACTCAAAACAAGTTCCAATTCATTTTAAGATACTAAAGCTTGTACTTTCAACTAAAAAGCATTTCCGATTCTTTAAACAAATCTGGAAATTAGGTTTCCCAACAGGGTTGCAATATTTCTTTGAAATAGCAGCTTTTGCATTCGCAGCAATTATGGCAGGATGGTTTGGTTCAAAACCTTTAGCTGCCCATCAATTAGCAATTACTTTGGCTTCACTCACCTATATGTTTGCAGGCGGAATTGCCGCTGGTAGTAATATCTGTGTTGCAAAAGCTATGGGCAATAGGAATAATACAAATGCTCTTAATTATGGTAAAGCAGGGCATACTCTTGGATTCATTTCTATGGGAATATTTGCCATTGCCTTCTTCGTATTTGATTATGAATTAGCCGGAATGTTTTCAGACGATTCTGAAGTGATTAAAATGGGTGCAAGTCTTCTGGTTTTAGGTGCCATCTTTCAATTAGGCGACGGTTTACAAGCAGTATCTTTAGGACTACTGCGAGGAATTGAAGATGTAAACAAGCCCAGTATAGTTACTTTTATAGCCTATTGGATATTCGCTATACCGGTAGGGTACTATTTATCTCATCACTCAGCAACTACTTCTTTCTTCTATGGTGTAAACGGAATTTGGGTTGGTTTAGCTATTGGATTGACCTTGTCTGCAATTGTTTTAACCTACCGATTTTATGCTTTAATTCGCACTAAATGAAAGTACTTGTTACACTAATTCTTTTATTCCTTTTAAACGCTGCATGTCTAGCACAAACCTCAATAGGAATAATTGCCAACCCTAATCTTAATTTAAGTACAATCAAAACATCTTCAACCGTCAATACGGATTCTATAAAAAATATTAAAAAATCTGATTTCACGCTAAGTATTGGACTAGAATTTAGAAAGCAAATTGATAGATATCAGGCTTTTTCAGTTATTCCTACTTACTACCAAACCAATTTACTTTTGGTACAAGAAGATTTGCAACTATTTGATGTAATTCACCCCACCTTGGATGAAATTAGAGATTTGAGTCAAGCAGCTTTAAAAACAGCCTTTATGCATCACCGTTTTAAGTATGCTGGTATTCAACTTCTCTATTCTAAAGCTTATAATAGCTCAATAAGCAACTCATTAAACTTTGAATTTGCAGGAGGCTTATCATATATGTATCTTCTTAAGCAAGATATAAGAGTTCGAACAGAAGGCTTTGCTCTAAACGATGAGTTTATTCATATTGTGAGTGATAGTATCTTATTTGAAGGAAGAAAGCATAATGCCGTTCTTAATTTAGGATCAGACATGAACTACACCATCAAACCAAACTTAAAACTGGTTAGCGGTATTTCATGTAACATTCCTCTTTTAGCAGTATCTAAAAATCAACCCAAACTGAGTATTTACAATCTTGGGCTAAAAGTAGGTTTAAGAAAAATTCTATAATTAGTAGACTACGTAAACAGCTCCTGATGCAACTTTTGGTACACTAATATTACTTTCAGGGAAAAGATAATAGATTACATAGTAATACTGTCCTGTTTGAACTCGTTCTCCGTCGTAATATCCGTCCCATGACAGTGAGGTGCCATCTTGCTCATATAGCAATTCTCCCCATCGATTGTAGATTTCCATTTTCTTTAAAACTACATTGCCTACTGGCCTGAAAACATTATTGTGATTGTCTCCATTAGGCGAAAATGCATTTGGGATAAATATATCGCAAGCAAAAGGTAAGAACTCTAAATCTACATCATCACTTGCCGTTCCGCATTTATTAGTAACAGTAACTTGATAGTACCCCGTTGTACTTATTATTCTAGTACCTCCAACGTAACCATCGTTCCATGTATAAATTCCTTCAGCAACGGATACATCAACACTAACGGTTCCTCCTCCACATAACAAGGAATCATTCCCTAATGAAACAACAGGTGCGTCTATCACGGTTATGTTCATTGAGTCTCTGTAAGAACATCCATTTTCCGTTTTTTGAGCCCATAGAATGCCAGCTGTGCTTTGGGTAGTAAAGGAATCCGAAGCTCCTGTACTCCATAACATAGCGGCATTGCCTTTGTCAACTTTAATGTCCAATTGTGTGCCAAAGCATATGGACGTATCATTTCCTAAAGTAAATTGGGGCAACGGATGAACGGTAGTGCTTCGTGTAAATGTATCTTTACAATTCCCTTCTTGTACAATGTAGCTAATTGTGTTTCTACCTACTGTTATTGGACTAAATAATTGGGTGGTATTGTCGATTTCATCTCCTTCAAAAGAACCAGTTGCAATATTTGGGGTGAGCAATACTGGATTATCGCCTTCACAATAATTTGAATCTAACCCTGTATAGAAATTATTAGGTTGAGCCACTACCTCTACTGAATCAGAAAACTCTCCATAGCAGCCAGCCGAATCTGTCACTTCCAATTCTACTTGGTATCTACCTGGAGCAGCATAGGAATGAAAAACAGGACTTCCTGGCAAAGAATCTCCATCTCCAAATTTCCAATTACGTGAAATTGTAGGATCACTAGATGTATAGCTAAACTCAAATAGATTACCATTCTCACACAATGAAGTATCGCTAAAAACTACATTAGTAGAATCTAATGGGCTAGGTTTTACAACCATTAAATGCGTAACGGAATCAACACAATATTCATCATAAATAATTGTGGATGATAATTTCAATTCTACAAGATAATTACCTGGTTCGGTATATGATTTTTCCCCTGATGTTTGGCTTGTGCCCGTTCCATCACCAAAATCCCAATTTAATATGGTTTTTAAACCAACAAGGCTATTCCCTGGTAAGTCTGGTAAGAAGTTAAACTTATTGTTAGATCCATCTGCTTTGTAAAAACATTGGACTGCTTTATTATTGGTTAAACTAGAGTCGAGATAAAAATCAAAGATTCGATTAGGTATTACTGTATCAATTATAACAAACGTTGAAACACATCCTGTTGATGACACTGTTAATCCTGTATTAAAATATCCATAAGTCCCATACGTATGACTGGGGCTTGTAGCTGACGAGGAATTGCCGTCTCCAAAATTCCAATTATATGTTAATGTTGCTGACCCAGACTGTGTTGCATTTGGAGTAAAACTAAACGAATTACCTGTTTCACATTGCTTAATATCATCGACACTAAAATCCGCATTTAACCATTCGGTTGTTACCTGCTCTTCAGGATAAGTTGATGTAAGATAATCGATAACTGGACTACCACCATTACGCTCAAAAATAGCAAAAAAGTACGTAGTATTCATTTCCAAATCTTTTACGGTAACAGTGTTTCCAACACCATTATAAACCACATATTCTGTTGCAGAAAATGAATGACCTAGTCCAAAACTATCATTGGGCAAGTAATAAACATTGTTAGTTGGAGCCGAAGAAAATGCAGCATCTTTGCTGGCTACCACTATTCTTCCAGTACCGTCACCAGAAGTCCATGACAGTGTAACTTCGCTGCAATATGTATTCGTAAATTGAATTGACGAGCTTGCTGTTGTTGGAGTTTGTCCAAAAACATTATAAAGTGAAAAAACCACAAACAAACCTACTAGCCCAAAACGCATACAGTACTGCAAAGTTAACTTAATATCTTTTTTTAGTCGTCATTTATTAGTCTAATTAAAAAGTAAGAAAGTTGCATCAATTTGATAAAATATTAAAGAATATTGTATATTTGCAACGTTATAATTGAACTACTACTAATTACAACACGATTTTTACTGTCTTAAAAAATCTGCTATGAGAATAGCATGGTTAATAGTTAGTTTAGTTAGATTTACTATGGGGGCATTTTATGTCCCCATATAAATTAAATTCTCGCTACTATTCCTAAAGGCAGAATCTGCTCAGTACGAGACTTCAAACACAACTCCATAATTTCTACATCTCGATTTCTAAAATAATCTTGCATTAAATTTTGGATGATATAAGGTGATAATCCAAGCGAATAAACATTCAACACTAGAAAGCCATTGTCATCAAGAAGCTTAGCAACTTGACCTAGCAACACACCAAGTTTTTCTTCCAACTTCCATCGCTCACCCTTGGCTCCTATTCCGTAAGCAGGGGGATCTAAAATAATTCCTTGATATTTCCTTCCCCGTTTAACTTCTCGACTTACAAATTTTAAAGCATCTTCAACTACCCAACGAATGTTAGATTGTTTGCTTAATGTTTGATTTTCGTTCGCCCAACTTACTACCTGCTTAATAGAATCTACATGAACCACATCCACACCAGCTTGTTTTGCCGCAAGTGATGCCCCACCGGTATAAGCAAAAAGATTTAAAACTGAATCTTCTTTATTAAGCATTTTGCTTTTCTCATAAATATAATCCCAATTGGCAGCTTGTTCCGGGAAAATACCAATGTGTTTGAACGAAGTAAAATTAAGTTTAAAACTGATATCACTTTTGCCCAACGTATAACCCAAACGCCATGATTTTTCTTTTCCTTTTAAAATCCACTCGCCTTTGTGACTCCCTTTCTGCTTAAAACTTCCAGTAGACATTTTCTCCCACTCCTTTTGACTTAATCGTGGACTCCAAATGGCTTGTGGCTCCGGTCGAATAAGCACCTGTGACCCAAACTTTTCAAGCTTTGAACCATTTCCTGAGTCGATTAATTCATACCCCTTCCAACGTATTGGAAAAATTGCTTCTATGTTCATACTTCCTTTATTTGTTCTCTTGATAACATGGCAAATTCATTCATCCTAAGAAAAATATTAGCCAACGTTATTACATCTTTTTTACAATATTCCTTTATTCGTTCTATATCTTTCTCTTTATAAAAAATATCATAAATCATACTTCCATCTATATCATCTTTAGGAGATGGAATGTTAAATAATGCAGCCAATAAATCCAATGAAGTATAGCTTTTGAAGTCTCCAAATTTCCACATTTGCATCGTATCATAATGCCTCACTTCCCACGGCTTTTTCCCCATTAAATTCAAAATATGAGGGAGATGCAATTCATTCACTATCAACCTTCTACATAAGTATGGGAAATCAAATTCCTTCCCATTATGTGCACATAAATAATGATTGTCGGTATTAAAGCTTTCCTCAAGTAATAGAATAAACTCTTTTAAAAGTTCTTTCTCATTTTCATGGGTTATGCTCTTAACTCTAAAATCAAATTTCCCTTTCTTCTTTACCAAGAAGCCAACAGAAATACAGATAATCTTTCCAAATTCGGAATAAATTCCTGCCTTAGGATACATGTCCTCAGGCGATTCATTGTTCCTAGCTAAAATTGCTGCTTTTCGAGCCCAAAGATTCTTCCATCTTTCGCTCAAAGCATTGAAATCAGCCTCCAAAGGGACAGTCTCAATGTCTAAAAATAATATTTGTTCTAAGTGTTTCATAGTCAATTGAAATTACCAGCTTCCGCCGGCACCACCTCCACCAAAACTTCCTCCTCCGAAGCCTCCACCAAAACCACCTCCGCCAGACCAGCCTCCGCCTCCTCCACCAATCCAAATCGATGGTCTTGAGCGACGTATTGAGCGATGTCTGCCCATATCATAATCATACGTTCTACCATCATTTCCCCCTCTAGAAAAAATGATTATCAAAATAACAATTATTAAAATTATAACCCAAATGGGTATCCCTTCTTTTCGTGTTTTGGAAGATTTATACTCTCCAGAAGCCATTTGAATAAGAGCTGTAGTAGCTTCATCAAATCCCTTCCCATATTGATTCTCCCGAAATCGCGGTTTTAAAACTTGTTCGATTATCCGCTTCGCATAGGCATCGGGTATTGCTCCCTCCAATCCATAGCCAACTTGGATGAACATCTTACGATCATTAACCGCAACATATATAAGTACACCATTACTAAATTCCTTACCACCTATGCCCCATGTTTGGGCAAGTCTTTGCGAATATTGAAAAATGTCGTCCCCTTCCAACGAGGATTCTGTTACAATGGCAATTTCTGTTGATGTTGAATCATAGTATGCCTTTAGTTTTCGCAATAAATAAATCTCCTGATTCCTGTCAAGAACATTTCCATAATCTTGAACCCAACGCTCATCTTTTGGAGCTTTTGGAGGTGCTTTAGCGAATGCAATTACGTTGCAAAACACTAGTAACAGAATGATACATTTTCAAACCATAACTGATATCATCTGTTAACTCATTTTCATCTGCATCATGATTAAACGGGAAGAACTTTTGCAATTGAATTCCTGCTTCATTAATT
>JABDQY010000230.1 GCA_013042025.1 Bacteroidia bacterium | reverse complement strand
TTGAAAATGCTAATGTGGCATGCAAAAATTTATTTGAAATTAGAGAAGAAGACTTTGGTAAGATAAACCTTGAAGATTTAGTTCATCCTGATGAGAAATCAAGTCTTATTAAGAATAGAAAGAAAATTAAGAAAGTGGGACAGCTTAATACGTTTAAGGCACGTATTTTAACAAGAACTGGAGTAGAAAAGGTTGTAGAAGTAAATTCTTCAGCATTATTTAGAGATGGTAAATACATTGGATCTAGAGATATTTTACGAGATGTTACTCAAAGAGAACAATTAGAAAATGAACGCAGGACAAGTGAACAAAAACTGCGATTGATTATTGATACAGCATTAGACGCAGTTATTACTATGAACCATAAAGGTGAGATTACAGAATGGAGTAAAAATGCAGAAATAATGTTTGGTTTCGCTATGAAAGATGTTATTGGCAAACGTTTAAGTGATCACATAATACCCCATAAATATAGAGAAGCTCATGTAAACGGAATGAAGCATTATTTTGCTACAGGTGAAGGTCCAGTATTGGGTAAACGGATAGAAATTTCAGCAATTGATAGCAATGAGCGAGAGTTCCCTATTGAACTTGCCATAACACCGGTAAAACAAGAAGGTAAAACCTTTTTTAGTGCATTTATAAGAGATATTACTGACCGAAAGGAAATAGAAGCTCAAAAAGAAGTACTTCTTGAAGAATTAGAATCGGTAAATCAAGAACTTCGGGATTTTGCATATATCGTTTCTCATGATTTAAAGGCTCCTCTTCGTTCCATTGGTTCATTGTCAGATTGGCTCATTCAAGATTATACAAATGTTTTGGATGATGAAGGTAGAAAACTTTTAACACTTTTGAAAACAAGAATTGGACGAATGCATGGACTTATTGAAGGAGTTTTGCAGTACTCAAAAGTTGGAAGATTGCAAGATGAGAAAAAAGATGTGGATATAAATATTTTGCTTGAAGAAATTATTGATCTGATTGATCCTCCTAAAAGCTACAAAATAATTATAGCCCCAAACTTACCTATTGTGAGCTATGATAAAGTAAGATTGCAACAGGTTTTCCAAAACTTACTTAGCAATGCTGTTAAGTTCATGGATAAACCACAAGGGAGAATCGAGGTGCTTTTTACTCAAAATGATACACATTATCAATTTGCAATTAAAGACAACGGACCTGGAATTGAAGAACCCTACTTTGATAAAATATTTCAGATATTTCAGACACTTAAGGCCAGAGATGAGTATGAAAGTACAGGTATTGGCCTTAGTATTGTAAAACGAATTGTAGAACTAAATGGCGGTTTAGTTTCGGTTGAATCTGAAATAGGTAAGGGAAGTATATTTAGTTTTACGATACCAAAGACAAATTAAAAAATGCTAGCAAATAAAAGGATATTGTTGTTAGAAGACGATGTAGTTGATGTGATGACAATAAAGCGTGCAATAAGTCAATTACACATACCAAATGAACTGATAGTAAAAGAAAATGGGGAGGAAGGATTGGAGTATTTGAAACAATGTAAAAACCTTCCAGGTCTTATTTTTTTAGATATTAATATGCCTAAAATGAATGGTATAGAATTCTTGCAAAATATCAAGCTCAATTCACAGTGGGCAAAGATTCCAGTAATTATTCTTACTACCTCTAAAGACCAACAAGATAAACTTGCAACTTTTAATCAAGGTATTTCAGGATATATGGTGAAACCAGTTGATTATTCACAATTTAAGGATATGATAGGCACTATTAAAGAATATTGGAACCTTAGCGAACACCCCTATTGATGCCATTTCAACTCCTCTACATTGAAGATGATAGTATTGATGTGATTGCATTAAATCGAGTGTTACGTCATTTTGAAAAAGTGGACCTAACAGTATGTGGCAATGTAGCAGATTTATATAAATTTAATTTATCAGAGTTTGACTATATTCTAAGCGATTCCAACCTTCCAGATGGCAGTTTAAATGATTTAAAAGCTATTTTGCCATTAAGTAAAACGCAATTTATTTCCGGTTCAGAGATAGTAGGAGAAAATGTTTGGATCAAACCAATTGAAATAGACCAAATTCAATCTATTTTTAATAAGAGTACTATTGTTAATATGAAGTATATCAATGATCTTGCAGACGGAGATAATGAATATGTTCAAGAAATGATAGCTACAGCTCTTAGCGTATTGCCTCAGCGATGGGTAGAAATTAGCTCAAACAAAAACGATTTAGTTCTTTTAAGGAAAGCAGCACATAAAGCAAAAAGTTCTTATCGCGTTTGTGGTATTCAAAATCAGTGGTTGGCTGAGTTGGAGAGCCTCGATGAATCTTCATTCCAGTCAGAACAGAAAGACCTACTTCTTGCTCAAATCGAAAAACAAATTCATCAAGCCATTGAAGAACTAAATAAACTTAAAATTTAGTCTCTATTTTCAAGTTCGACTATCTTGTTTTTCCAATCTCCTAATTTTTTGATAGAAGCAAAAGAACTTGTTAGTAATAGAAATAGAACAGAAACCAAAACAATCGCAGAACTTATGCCATATTCTTGGAAAAGATAGAGTAACATAAAAACGAAAATTATTGTACTAAATGCAAGCATACTTGATGCCTTTTTATGCGATAATTTAAAGAATAAAAAAAGGTGATGAATATGTCGCTTATCTGCTCTGAATGGTGAAAACCCATCCTGCATTCTACTCCAGTAAACTCTAAGTGAATCAAGCACAGGTATCAAGAAAACTCCAAATACAATGGAAATTGTTTTGCTTGCTTCTAATACTGCACTGGAAGTTGATGATTCTATCAACTGAATTCCAACAGAAACCATCACAAAACCTAATAAGAGAGAACCTCCGTCACCCAAGAATATTTTTTTCTTCCCAAGGTTGTGAATAAGGAAAACAATGACACTGCCAATTAATACTGTTAATAGGATTACAAGGGATGAATTACCTAAAATGTACGCTTGATAATCAAAGATTACCAACCCTACCAAAGCTAGTAGACCTGCCAATCCATCTATACCATCTATTAAGTTGAATGCATTAACTACCCCAGCAATTAGAAAGATTGTAAGTAAGTAAGAGGCATATATGTGCAGCGAATCTATACCAAAAATGCCGTAGAGTGAATTCAATCTTACACCAGAAGCTGCGACTGCATATGCACATATAAATTGAATAATCAATCTGTGGCTGGCTTTTAGATTTAGTTTGTCATCAAGGATCCCAACCAGCATAAGAAGCAGAGATGCCGAAACTACTATATAATAGTTGCTAATAATTTGAAGGAAATCAGGACTAATCAATAGACTAATTATAAGTGTTATACCTATTCCTAGCCCCCCAATAACTGGAATAGGATTTTGATGAACTTTTCTCGCATTTGGTTTGTCTACTAGCCCTATTTTAGAAGCTATAATCTTGAGTCCTGGAATTACGATAGCAGCGATAGCAATTGAAGCTATTAAAGCAATGAATGTTGTAATATAATTATGTATAGTTTCCATTATTTTTCAAATATTAATTTTGATGATTTAAGGTGCCCAAGGTCTAAAGAATCCAATACTTCCGGGGTGACATAACTAGCTTTTGGCACAATGTGTTGTTTTTTACCCACAGTTAAGGATTCTTTAATTAGTGTTCGATACTTATTTGCAACTAGATCCCATACATAGCGTCGTTTAGCTATGCTTTTCATTGTTTGACCCATTTTTTTAAGAGTTTCTGGATTGTTTGTTAGTATAAGATCTATTAAATCTTCTTCCGTTTTAAAGTATATAGCTTTTCCTTCTGTAGTAGTTCTATTATAAGATACACCATAACTAATTACAGGGAGACCTAAATACATGGCTTCAACTAAGCTAGGATTGGTTCCTCCTGCAGAATGACCATGCACATAAACCGCAGCATTACTTCTTAATATATCGATAGATCTCTGATCATAGATGGGGTCATACAGTATTATATTCGGAACACTGCTGTATTTTGTTTTTAGGTTCTTACCGTATTCACTTACTGACCAATTACCTACCATAACTAGTTTTTTATTTGGTACTTTATTGAAAGCTTCTAGTACCATATGAACATTGTTCTCAGGTTCTATTCTGCAAACCTTAAATGCGTAATCTTCAATTAGAAATGGATATTTTTTTAGGTCACAAGAAGTAGGAGTGACTTTTAATGTGTGATCTGCACCATACTCGAT
>JABDQY010000221.1 GCA_013042025.1 Bacteroidia bacterium | reverse complement strand
GCTATAGAAAAGCTTCAACAAATGAATATTGAAGTACACATGGTCACTGGTGACAATCATGAAACAGCAAAATATATTGGAGATCAGGTTGGAATAACAAATGTGCATGCTTCAGTACTTCCAACAGATAAAGGAAGATTTATTGAGGAGTTGCAACTGAAAGGAAAAACAGTAGCAATGGCTGGTGATGGTATAAATGATTCGAGTGCTTTGGCACAAGCGGATGTTGGAATTGCTATGGCATCTGGTACTGATATAGCCATGGAAAGTTCAGGTATAACCTTATTGCACTCCGACCTAAATCAGATTACCAAAGCAATTGAACTTTCACGAACAACTATGACAACTGTTAAGCAGAATCTATTTTGGGCCTTTGTCTACAATATTCTTGCAATTCCGATAGCTGCAGGAGTCTTGTATCCCGCTTTTGGATTTCTTCTAAACCCAATGCTAGCAGGAGCTGCAATGGCATTTAGCTCAATTTCAGTACTTTTAAATAGTTTACGACTTAAAAACAAATAAAATGAATAAAGTAAAATATAAAACGAACATTAACTGTGGTAATTGCATCAAGTCAGTAACTCCAGCTCTAAATTCATTAGACAACCTAGATACTTGGAAAGTGGACACCGAAAATCCAGACAAAATCTTAGAAGTAGTGCTTGATGACGACAATAAGCAGGTAGTGATAGAAGCAGTAAAAAAAATGGGGTTTGAGATAGAAGAAATTTCATTCTAACCTATGATATTTGCAGTGTAAATGGTTTCAAAAAAACAACCGATATCACTCGTACTTTCTGGAGGAGGAGCTCGGGGGTTGGCACACATTGGTGTTATAGAAGAACTACTTAAACAGGGTTATGAAATAAAATCAATTGCAGGAACATCCATGGGTTCTGTTGTTGGAGGCATTCATGCTCTAGGTAAATTAAATGAGTTTAAGGAATGGATGTACACCTTAGACAGACGAAAGGTTTTTAATCTTGTGGACTTTGCTTGGAGAGGACTAGGAATTATCAAGGGAGATAGAGTACTTGATAAAATCAAGGAATTCATTCAAGATGAAAACATTGAAGATTTAAACATACCATTTGTCGCTGTTGCTACCGACATTCAAAACAACGAAGAAATTGTTTTTAAAAAAGGAAGTGTTTTCGACGCAATTAGAGCATCTATTGCAATTCCAACCGTAATTACACCAGTAGAGACAGACAAAGGGCTGCTTGTTGATGGTGGAGTTTTAAACAACATTCCTGTTAGTCGTGTAGTTAGAACAAAAAACGATAAGCTAGTAGTGGTTGATGTGAATGCACTAATACCCGTTTATAAACCCAAGATTTCAAAAAAGAAGCAAGAAGAACAAGAATCTGATTATCTCAAAAAGATTAAAAGATTTTATAATCAGTTGCAAAAAATTATTCCATCATCGGCACCAAAAGAAGAAAAACTGGGTTATTTAGACCTCATTGAGAAATCTATGAATTTGATGATGCACCAATCCTCTAATGAAGCTCTCAAAAAGTATAAGCCGGATGTTCTAATCAAAGTTTCCAGAGATTCGTGTTCTGCTTTTGATTTTTACAAAGCTGAAGAGCTAGTCGAAATTGGAAGGCACGCTGCTAAGCTAGCATTAGAAGAACAAAAGTAAATTCAACTTTCTTAGTCAACACCCAAGTATTTGTGGGTTTGAACACTTATTTTCCATTTGGGGTGTTTTAAAACAAAATCAAAGATTAAGGGTTGAACAACTTCTTTCTTATCCCATTCAGGCTGTAAGTAAAGTTTACATCGTTGGCTTACCAAATCTTGATGTTGAGTAGCCCATTCAAAATCACTGCGATTAAATACAACAATTTTTAGTTCATCCGCAATTGCTGCAACTTCAGTTAGAGGGGCTTTGAACTTCTTTGGAGAAAATGTTATCCAATCAAAATTACCTTTTAATGGATATGCACCGCTAGTTTCTATATGTACTTGAAATCCTTTTGAACGAAATGCATCACATACAGAGGTTAAATCGTACATCCCTGGTTCTCCACCAGTTAGGATAACAATTTTGGAAGGATGTTTCTCAGCTTCTGCAATCATTTCATTCACACTCATTTTGGGATGATTATCAGCATTCCAGCTATCTTTAACATCACACCATACACAACCTACATCACAACCTCCAAAGCGAATAAAAAATGCAGGAGAACCAGCAAACTTGCCCTCTCCTTGCACAGAGTAAAAATGTTCCATTACAGGAAAATTCATTACTTACCTCTTTTCATTTTATAGCTTTTCAAGGTATTAAACAATAACCCATATCTTGTCATTGGGCCTACACCACCAGGCACAGGGGTAATTGCTGAAGCTTTATCTTTTACTGCTTCATAATCAACATCACCTTTTAAGATATAACCTTTAGGATTATCGGCATCCACGCGAGTAATTCCAACATCAATTACTACAGCACCTTCTTTTACCATATCTGCCTTCAGGAAATCAGGTATTCCTAATGCTGCAATAACAATATCAGCTTGAAGAGTGAATCCCTTTAAATTCTGTGTTCTACTATGACATATTGTAACGGTAGCATTTCCTGGATAACCATTTCTGCTCATCAGAATACTCATCGGTCTTCCAACAATATTGCTTCGTCCAATAACTACACAATGTTTACCAACCGTATCAATACCATAATCTTCTAAGGTCATAATAATTCCAAAAGGAGTTGCACTTATAAAGGTGTCTTCGCCTTTGGTAAGTTTACCTACACTTATTGTATGAAAACCATCTACATCAATCTCAGGATTAATTGCTTCAGTAATCTTCTCAGAATCCATATGTTTTGGCAAAGGAAGTTGAACGATTAGCCCATCTATATCATCATTTGTATTTATGGACTGAATGAGATCTAATAGGTCTTGTTCAGAGGTATCTGCAGGCAATCGATGAACGGTAGAATTAAAACCTACGAATTCACAATCTCTTTCTTTACTATTTACATAAGTCTTACTTGCTCCATCTTCACCAACCAAAATAGCTGCTAAATGAGGTGGTCTTTCTCCGTTACTTGTAAGAGCTTCAACTTCCGCTTTAACCTTTACTCGAAGCTTCTTAGCAAGCTCTTTTCCGTTTAAAATTGTTGTCATTTGCGGTCAAAAATAGAACATATTATTACTAATGTGAAGTTCTTCAAAATACTTAGGAGTATTTTTGCGTTGGTCAACAGATGCATAAATACTGCTATATCTTCATTTTGCTATTAATTATAGGCACTGTAGCTTGTGAAAAAAATGTAGTGGAACCTCATATTAATCACAGTTCTAAATACGCACCATTAGAAATTGGAATGAAATGGACCTACCAAATGGATAGTATCTCTTATTCTGGTTTTGTTGGAGACAAACCTGATACTTTGAAATATTTAATTCGTAATGAGATTAAAGAATCATTTGTGAATAATCTTGGTAAAGAAGCTTTTCTGATTGAAAAGATGTACAAATTAGGTCCTTCTTTTGATTGGACCTTTTCGAGGCAGTATAGTGAATCAAAAGCAGACATAGAACTATTACGAACTGAGTTTGACAATACTAAAGTGGTACTCTCGTTTCCATTGTTAACCGACAAAGAGTGGAACGGCAATCAATATAGCACAGGTGGTGAAATAGATTTTTATTATGAATCTATTCATCAAAATGAGATGGTTGGTTCGTTTCAATACGATAGCACGACTACCGTTATGCAAGAAGAGTCAATAAATGCCATTCAAAGTTTTTTTTTACGAGAAAAATATGCTGCTGGCTTTGGTTTGGTTTCACAAGAATATGAACATTTGCAAAATCTTGGAATGCCAACACAAAAAGGATCAAAATATAAATTAACCCTAATCTCATTTGAAAAATAACATCATCATATATTTTATTATCACCCTGATTTGGGGGTTTGGTTGCAAACGGAATGAAGACCCTACTCCTATTGGTGTAGATTATTTTCCTTTAGAAATTGGGAAGTATAAGTGTTACACGATGGACTCAATTGCATTTGACCCATTTAAAGAAACAGCAGATACACTTAACTATTTCCTAAAAGAAACAATAGAGTCTACATTTATTGATAACTCAGGTAAAGGTGCATTTCGAATAAAAGTTGAATACAGTTTTGATACAACCAAAAGCTGGAAATTTAAAAACTACTATGCGGCAACAGCTGATATTTATTCAGCACGTGAGCTTCAAAACAGCATGTGGTTTGTAGCATTAACTTTCCCTGTAAAAGACAGAAAAACTTGGGATGAAAATGAGCTAAATAGCCTTGCTACGCAAACAAATAGATATGTTGACCAAGAAAAACCATTTATTGTTGAAGGCACAACGTATAATCGCACCATAACCGTGGACAAAGGAGATGAAGAAGATCCATTTTTTCGGTTTTATGGGAAAGATGTATATGCAGAAGGAATTGGCCTAATACAAGAAGAATTTATTGAAACTGAAACGCAGCAAGGCAAGAAAGATGGAAATGAATACATCAAGAAATTGTACGACACTAACTGGTAAGTTATTAATTACAATTTTCATGCTTTGTTCAGTCTCAAGTTTTGGACAAATAAAAAGTGCTTATTATGTTCAATTTCAAAACAAGAATACAGTCTTCATAGCAGAAGAGCATTTATCTGACAAGGCCATAGAACGTCGAAACAAATTTGATATAAGCATTGATTCTAGTGATTTCCCTGTAAATCAATCCTACATCGATCAAGTACTGAACGATTCAACAATTACGATTCGTTACGCACTCAAATGGCAGAATGCAATTGTTGTTGAATCTATTCAGGATACCTTGGACTTAAGTACATTTCCCTTCATAAAACAAGTGAAGTATGTAGGCAAAACTTTTCAACGCAATACTAGTACATCCAATACATTTCAATATCTAAAGCCCTATTTAAAGCTAAAAGATGAAACAATGCCAACCAAGGACTTATCTGCAAAGGATTACGGAAAAGCATATGGACAAAATTCACAAATAGGTGTAATAAACTTGCACCAGAATGGATTTGATGGAACAGGAATTGACATAGCTGTATTTGATGCAGGCTTTTACAACATTGATAAAATACCCGCATTTATAAAACATCAAGGAAATCAACTCATCACATATGGTGCAGACATTGTTGATCTTGATAATGTAGTAAATGATCGAGACAATCACGGGACAGCTGTTAGTTCTTGCATTGCTGCATACGATAAAGGTAGATATATCGGAAGTGCTCCAAAAGCTAACCTAATTCTCTTTCGCACAGAAAATGCATCTTCTGAATACCCTATTGAAGAGCTCAATTGGTGTAAAGCAGCAGAGTTAGCTGATAGTATTGGAGTTGACATGATATCCTCATCATTGGGTTATACAGAATACGATGAAGATAGCTTAAGCTATACACATA
>JABDQY010000217.1 GCA_013042025.1 Bacteroidia bacterium | reverse complement strand
AAACTGTCCATATTGCTTATCGGAATATTAATTTTCCCTTGCTGGTCTGATATACCAATTACAATATCATTTTCCAGTAATTGAACATTTTCAATAGGCTGTAACTGTTTATTCACAACTATCACCTGACCAAATAGGAAATTGCAGAATAAGATAAATATTGCCGGTAGGTGAAATCGCATTTTGTAATGTCTGTGCAAGTTTATACAACAAAAGCAAAAATTATTCCTAAGAATCAAAAACTATTTATAGAATTGCATGTTTATACATGTAATTAAATAAATAAATCAAATTTTAAAATGAAAAAATTATTATTAATCGTTGGGGTTGCAGCTATGTTTACGGCCTGTACTAACGACAATGCATCAAGCGATGCAAGTGAAGCTCAAGAGGTGGCGGAAGCTGCTGAATCAAACGAAACATTTACTGTTAATGCTGAAGAAAGTTCAGTAGTTTGGAAAGGAAGTAAGATTACAGGTGATAGCCATACTGGAAATGTGGGTTTATCTTCTGGAACTTTAAACACTGAGGAAGGAGTAATAACAGCAGGTAACTTTGTAATTGACATGACTTCAATTGCGAATACTGATGGAATGGATGAGGAAATGACTGGTAAATTATTGGGTCACTTAGCAAGTCCAGATTTCTTTGACGTTGCAGGACCAGGAAATGGCACAGCAACATTTGAAGTGGCAAATGGAACTGCGGATAGTTTAACTGGAAACTTAACTATTAAAGGAATTACTAAGTCAATTACAATTCCTTACTTCTGGCAAGTTGATGGAGATGCTGCAACAGCAACTTCAAAGTTTTCAATTGACAGAGCACAATGGGAAATTAAATACGGAAGTAGTTCTTTCTTTGACGATCTTAAGGATAAAGCAATTAATGATGCAATTGAGTTTGATGTAACTCTTAAAGCAACTAAGTAATTATTTTAGAGCAATAATTACGAGGGCCGAAGCTTTTTGCTTTGGCCTTTTTTTTGTTAAAATAACTTCTGTTGAATTAACGTTACTTTTGTAGTACGTGAAAAAACAATTCATTTATATCGTCCTTGGATTTTTCCTACTATCAACTCTTCCTGCTTGCAAGGCTAAACATTGTGCTGCATTAGACGATACAATGGAAGGATATGATAAGAAAAGAAATAAACGTAAGAAAGGCCGTCAAGAAGGTTTATTTCCCAAAGGAAACAGAGGGTATTAGCATAAGTTTATTTGGAGTCTTTTTTAGGCTGTCTTTTCGCTTTTTTCAAAGCTTCGCTAAGAAGATACTCAATTTGTCCATTGGTACTTCTAAACTCGTCGGCAGCCCATTTCTCAAGAGCTTCTAACATTTTTTCATCTACGCGTAATGCAAATGCTTTCTTTTTAGCCATAGGCTAGCTTATTTTTTTCATTAGAACAATTACAGTTGCTCCGTCATTTGAAATATTAATGGCTTCATATCCATGTTTATTACTAATTCGATCTTCAAACACTTCAAACTTTTCGAAGAGTCCCTTTTTCATTATTATGTATCTTTTCATGATATGTATCCTTAATTATGTAATGTTCCAGCGTTAACGATTGGGCTTGCTGCTTTATCAGAACATAAAACAACAAGAAGGTTACTCACCATTGCTGCTTTTTTGTCGTCATCGAGTTCAACGATATTATTTTCACTCAATTGCTTTAAGGCATCGTCTACCATTAAAACGGCACCCTCTACAATCTTTTTACGTGCAGCAATTATTGCAGTAGCTTGCTGACGTTGTAGCATTGCACTTGCAATTTCTTCGGAATAAGCTAAGTAACTTATTCGAGCTTCTATAACCTCTATTCCTGCAATATCAAGTCGTTTTGTAAGAGCATCTTCTAGTTTTTCGTCTATTTCAACACCTCCACTTCGAAGTGTTAGATGGTTAACTTCTCCGGTGTGCTCATCTTCAAAGTCGTCGTAAGGATAATGACCCGCAAGTTTACGAATTGCAGCCTCACTTTGAATATTAACAAAGCTTTGATAGTCATCAACATCAAACGCTGCTCTAAATGTTTCTTTTACCTTCCAAACAACCACTGCTCCAATTTTGATTGGATTACCTAAGCTGTCGTTTACTTTAATAGGAGGTGTATCTAGGTTTCTCGCACGAAGCGAAATTTTTTGTTTTTTATAAAATGGATTTGCCCAAAAGAATCCGTTATCACGAACTGTTCCTTTGTAAGCTCCAAAAAGGGTCAAAACTCTTGATCCATTAGGGCTAATGGCCATAAAGCCAGTAGCACATATCACAGTAACGAAGAATGTTGGTACAATTATTATAGGGTTCTTAATTGTTATTCCATATATAATTAAAGCAATGAGAGCTAAGATTACAAGCAAAACAATGTATCCTGAAATGGGTTTGGTGGTTCTTTCTATTTTGTTCATGTGTATGATATTAAAATGATATCACAAATATATCATTAAATTTAGTTCTATTTTTTACTTTTTACGATAAAAATTAAATAATAACCGAGTAACGAACTTTTCTATATAATAAATTGTTTAGTAGAATATGTTTGGACTATTTAAAAAGAAAACAGAAAAAGAAAAACTTGAAGACGCTTACGAAAAGCTACTTGCTGAGGCTCATAGACTCAGTACAATTAATCGAACTCAGTCTGACGCTAAAGCAGCTGAAGCCGATCAAGTACTCAAGAAAATTGAAGCGTTGGGTGGTTAACTCGTGCCCAATAATACGCAGTACTTCTTTAAGACCTTTTTTATAAACGCTTAAACTTTCTCTGCAATAATTTCAATAAGACTGGGACAATACAATTGTGAGCTAGGCTGATTCCCAAGTTGTTCCATATCTTTCAAGGCCTGTTCTGATTCTTGTTGGGTTAAATAGTTCATTTCAACCAATCTTGGGAAGTACACATGATAGAATGACTTTGGCCACTGCCATGTGAGCTCTTTTGGGTTAGCCAGTTTAGCCATTATCCGAGTACTCAAAATTTTCATTCCCATGCTTTCGAGCATTTGAGGGACTTCTCTACCTACATCAATATCTCCTTCTTGTTCTTTAAAACTTTGTAAGCATGCAGCAATAGCTTTTGATAATGCGGGAGTGCTTGGCTGCGTTTGATGTGTAGACCAATCAAAATATTCTTGAATTACCATTTTTCCTCCTGGCTTCAAGGCTGATAGCACTTTTTGCAAAATCTCTGTGGGGTTAGAAATCCACGCTAATGCCCATCGACAATACATTGCATCTAAACTGTTACTTTCTAATAGTAGATTGTTAAAATCGCTATGGATTGCGTCAATAGGAATGGAATGCAATTCTGCAGTTTTTTGAAGGAATTGAATGTAGTTTTCAGATTTATCCACTCCGATTACTTTTCCCTTATCGCCAACAATATATGCAAGCTCTTTTGTGCAAAATCCAGGACCACATCCTAAATCCAAAATTGTTTGCCCAACATTAAAACCAGCTTTAGACCAACCTAGATGTGCTTCACTCGCCCATATTTGATGCTGTAAGCCAAGGCGATGTAACTCTTCTTCATTGGTGCCTAGGATGTATTCGTTTTGTTCGTTTGTAGCCATTCCTTAATGAAAATTGAATGAGTAGAAATACTGCTGCTCTTAATTCTTAGAATCATTTACAATGGTTAGCAAAAAGAAACTATTGCGTTTAGCATGAATACTATGAGCAATGTTTGCGGCTATTCCAAGCATTTGACCTTTTTTGAGTTTAATTGATTTTTCTTCAAGCTCAACAATAAGTCGGCCTTTTAACACTTGGATTGTTATGTCACCACTTGCAGAGCCTGTTTTACGAACACTCTTTTTATGCATTCCTCGTAAAACTATGGTAGCAGATTCTGATTTATAGATGGTTATGGTGTTGTGGCTGCCGTTGAGCCAAGCTTCTTCTTTTTTTAATTGCTTAACAAATTTTTTTATGTCCATTTCTACCAATGGTGCATATAGGGTACGTTCTCCGTCAGGTCTTATACTCGTGGAATCTATCTTTTTCTCCATAATAAACGTTGTTAAGTGAACTCATACAAAGCTAGCTAAAAGAATGGTAGTTTTTGGATTAGAATTTCAATTCAGAAACGATTTGGATTAGACCATAATAATTCACTTACCCTTCTTCTAAGGACTCTAGAATAATTGAACATACTTCTACTATTTGTTTTTCTGTAATAATAAGGGGAGGTGATATTCTTAATGCTTCTGAGTTGTACAAAAACCAGTCAATAATTAATCCCCTTTCAAAACATCGAACCATCGTTCTTTCTACTTCTTCAAAACTGTCTAATTGGATGGCAAGCATGAGACCTTTTCCTGTTATGCCCTTTATCTTTGGATGAACAAGGTGCTCTCTAAAAAGCTTTTCCTTATCGTCTATTACGTTTAAATCAATTTTATGGGTTATTTGTTTGACAGTTGCTCTTGCGGCAGCACAACTTACTGGATGGCCTCCAAAGGTTGTGATGTGACCTAGGATTGGATTGTCTTTTAAACTTTCCATAATTTTAGGAGATGAAATAAATGCTGAAATAGGCATTCCACCACCAAGAGCTTTGGCTAGAAGGAGAACATCAGGTACTATGTTATAATGTTCAAATGCAAATAGTTTTCCAGTTCTTCCCATTCCCGATTGAATTTCATCAAAGATTAGTAGAGTACCAGTTTCAGTGCACTTTGTTTTTAGTGCTTGCAAAAATTCTTTGCTAGCTGGCAGATAACCTGATTCAGCTTGAATAGGTTCCACAAATACCGCAGCCGTTGATTTGTCTATTAAAGCAATAGAATCTGGTACATTGAATTCTGCAAAATAGATGTTAGGTAGCAATGGTTTAAACGGTGCTGAATAATGTTCGTTGCTCATTAAACTCAAAGCGCCCGAGGTACTACCGTGATATGCATTTCGCATTGCAACAATTTTTGATTTCCCGGTGTACTTTTTCGCAAGTTTAATAGCACCTTCTACCGCTTCACT
This sequence comes from Bacteroidia bacterium, assembly GCA_013042025.1. GTDB lineage: Bacteria > Bacteroidota > Bacteroidia > NS11-12g > UBA9320 > UBA9320. Next base: position 6,803 of record JABDQY010000217.1, on the reverse strand, counting down.
GCCGCTATTTAGGAAATAAAACGATTGAAGTTGACTTGGCAAATGTTTAGCCAATTCTTTAGCAAGCTTAACTTGAGGAGATATCACATATTCTCCATAAACCATTTGATGCGAAAAGTGCTTCACTTGTTTTGTTATGGCCTTTTTTACTGCTTTGTTTCCATGGCCAATATTATTCACAGCAATACCTGAAATAAGATCAATGTACTTTTTACCTCTTTTGTCAATTAGGTAAATTCCTTTTCCATGCACAAAGTGATACATCGGAGGAGTAGGAGAGGTTTGAGCTAGATATTTTAAGAATGATTTTTTGATGAAACAAAATTGCATAAAAAAACCTTCTTGAAATGAATCAAGAAGGTTTAATTTTTTTGACTTAAAGCGTTTCTTAGTTAACTTTCTTTGATAAGTCAGATCCTGCTTTGAATTTTACTACATTCTTAGCAGCAATTTTGATTTCAGCACCAGTTCTTGGGTTTCTTCCTGTTCTTGCAGCTCTTTTGCTTACAGAGAAAGTACCGAATCCAACTAAGATTAACTTATCACCTTTTTTAAGTGCTCCAGAAGTAGAACTTAAGAAAGAGTTTAGTGCTTCAGTTGCTTGAGACTTAGTGATGCTAGCATCAGCAGCCATTTTTGAAATTAAATCTGATTTGTTCATAATTTTAAGTTATATAATATATTTCTTGTTTTTTAATGAGTTCAATGTTAATCCGCAAAGCCGCATAAACACAAGCATTGTTACCTATTTGTTAATAATTTCAGCGATTCTGCCACTTTTTTGGCTTCAAAGCCAGTGTTTGTAAGGGTTTCGACCTGTGAAAGTTCATAAAATGGCACTCTTTTATGATAAAGCAACGCTAATTCATTTTCACTTTTTTGTTGAATTAATGGTCTATTCTTAAGTTTTTTCAGATTCTCTTTTATGGTTAACCAATCTGTTTTTAGATAAATGCAGATGCCATTTTGAAGAATATCTATGTGATTATGTAAATGACAAATCGTACCTCCTCCAAGAGCAATAACTGTTCTTGTTTCGGTCTTTTTTATTAAACTAAGTAAATGTTTTCTCTCTAGTAATCGAAATTCTTCTTCTCCAAGTTCCTCAAAAATATCACTAATTGATTTTTCCTCTTTACGCTCTATAAATTGATCTAAATCCACAAAAGAAACTTGAAGGATTTGTGCAAGTTGATTGCCAATTGTGGTTTTTCCAACGCCCATAAATCCTGTTACAAAAAATAGCATTATCCTAACTTTACTCTTGGATCTAATTTAACGTATAGTATATCTACTAGAATGTTAATAAGAACAAATAGTAGTGCAATGAAAAGAATAGAACCCATCACCACCGGAAGGTCATTCATTTCTAGAGCCTCAATTGTAAGCTTGCCTAATCCTCTCCAATTAAAGATATATTCAACAAAGAAGGCTCCAGCTAGTAAAGATGCAAACCAACCTGAGACAGCAGTAATGACTGGATTTAGTGCATTTGGAAGGGCATGTCTCATTAAGATAGATTTTGATGAAAGTCCCTTAGAAAGAGCCGTTTTGATAAAATCTTTATTTAGCGTTTCTAACATAGAGCTTCTGGTTAGAAGCATAAAGATAGACAACGGACGTACACCTAGAGCAATCGCAGGAAGGATTAAGTTTTTCCATTGATAATATTCTCCTTTAAAAGGATCGACATCTATCCAGCTACCTGTCATATTCAATCCTGTAAATGAATGAAACACGTACCCAAATAACCAAGCTAGAATAATTGCTGAGAAAAAAGAAGGAATAGATATTCCTAAAGTACTTAAAAATACAAGTAGACGATCTACAAATGAGTTTACTTTAACACCTGAAATAACGCCCAATAAGATACCAAATATCCCTGCAATGATGATAGACACCAACGCGAGTATAAAAGTACCTTTGAATGATTGTGCGATTAAAACCTCTGCTTTTTCCCTACTTTGAAATGACCTCCTTAGGAAAGGCTTTTTTAATAGAATTGAAGTTGATCCAATTTTTACTTGTCCAGCAATACTGTATTTCTCATTCAGTAAAATTTCAGAATTTGAATGAAACGAAACGGGTGAAATATCATTCAAAAAAAGAAGGTACTGCGTAAACAGTGGTTTATCTAATCCGAATTCTTTCTTAATGGCTTCCTGTGTTTCTATATCTGTACGCTGGCCAACCGCCATTTTTTCAGGATTTGGAAAGGAAAAGCTAAACAAGAAGAATACAACAGTTACAACACTAAACAATATTAGTATACCCGTTGAAATTCTTTTGAATAGAAATGATATCATTTTATTTTCTTCATCAACCTTTTTACGCTAGGTAGACGAGTTGATGGCCAAGTTTTACGAACCACGTTTCCTTCAAAGAGCACTAATCCAGGATTTGAACGTACAATAGACTTTAGATTAGTTTTATCACCATAATAAAATGGAATTTCTAATTGATGCTCGTGTCTAAAGTCATTTACAGACTCAGCTGAACTTGCAGTTAATGGATACACTTCTAGTCCTTCTTTTTTCCATGCTTTTAAAAGTTCTTTAAGCTCTGGTAGTGCTTCTAAATTTGCTTTTTCTATATCATTTATTACAACTAGCAGTTTCCAATTTTCATTAGCAAAGAAGTCATCAACGTAATCATTAGTTCTACTTTCATTCATAATTTTAAAATCATGAATCTCTGGTTCATATCCTTTAGAAATGAGTTTATCAATGCGGTCAACAAATTCATATCCTTCCGATTTTAAATCTCTCGCACTTAAATCTTCGATGGTGAATTCTTCATCCTTACCATCTTTAGAATAAATAAATACATTTTCATATACATCTGAAGGAGCACCTTCAGGAGTAATTACCATTTCTTTAATGTTATTTCCTTTCTTAAACTTTAAGTAGTTTTTGACAGGTAAGTAGTGCCAACAATATATAGAGAATCCAACAGAGAGAATTGTAAAAACGGTAAGCAGCTTTACGGCAAATGGGTTACTGAAAATAGGTTTGATATATTTAATTCCTAGAAGGATAATTAGCAAGGATACAAGTAGAATAATGTCTTTATAAAAGCTTTCCCACGGACTAAGTTTTATGGCATCTCCAAAACAACCACAATCTGTGACTTTGTTAAAAGTAGCTGAGTACCAAGTAAGGAAAGTGAAAAATACAATCATTACCAAAGACAATCCCACAATCAGTTTTGGTGACCATCCGATGAGTAAACCCAGCCCTAACACTATTTCAAAAACACATATGAAAATGGCAATGGCCAATGCATAAGGCCTCATCCCTTGAAAGAAGTCCACTAACCAAGAGCTTTGCTTAAAGTAACTTGAAACGTCTATAGAAGTTACATCTTCATTTTTTTCGAAGGATATAAATTCCAATAGTTTGGAGGATACTTCTTTGTTATTAATTGAACAAATCACCTCCGCTTCAAGAAGAACAGAACCACTATCTTCAGCATTTATAGACGACTCATACAACGTGGTATTGTTAAAAATTACCGAAGCATCTGCAAAATATATGCTATCTGTTAATCCGTTCTCAAGTGGAATTGCTTTCCAAGCAGTATTGGATGAATGGATTTCAGCCACAGGACTGTTTGGATTGAGCACAAAACTGTTAGAGACTGTACCATCCAGTGTTTTAACCTGAATGGTAAGGCTATCTTGTTTGGCTTCTAAATCCTCAGAAAAAACAGAAAAATACTCATCTAATTTGTAACTGAAACCAGTTGGATCGTTTGATTTTATTAGACCTGAAAATATGAAAAGTAAACCTACGAGTACTCGAAATATGTTAGCTAAATATTTCATGATTTATAGAAATTATTAATTCGAATCAATGCAAAAACTGCATAATTTAGCATGTCACTGAAATTAGCACCTATGCCTTCTGAAACCAATGTTTTTCCTCCTTTATCTTCAATTTGCTTTGTTCTTAAAATCTTCATTAGAATCAAATCGGTATATGTACTGACTCTCATATCTCGCCAAGCCTCGCCATAATCGTGGTTCTTGTCAATCATTAGCTTTTTACAATCATCTGCTTTTGCATCAAATAATTTCATTACCAATTCTTCATTCATTTCCATGTCATCACTAGCATTTAATTCTATTTGAATTAGTGCAATTATGCAATAGTTAACTATTCCAATGAATTCATTCTCAATACTCTCACCTACTTTGTTTTCCTTTTTTTCTTCAATGCTACGAATTCTTTGAGCTTTAATAAATATTTGGTCCGTAATTGATATGGGTCTTAATATTCTCCAGGCTGTACCGTAGTCATGAGTCTTTTTTTGGAATAATTCTCTGCATTGAGATATAGCTTTGTCAAAGAGTAATGGAGTATCTGTATTCAAAATGAATTTAATTTGCTGCAAATGTAGGTATTGAACACAAAAAAAATGAAGCTAAGCATCAACATAAAAGGCACATTAATGGATTTTAACGAACCTAAGATTATGGGTATCTTAAATACTACTCCAGATTCATTTTCTGACGGTGGGAAATTCGCTTCAATTGAGTCCTCCATTATTCAAGCGAATAAAATGTTCAATGAAGGAGCTGATATAATTGATGTTGGAGGATATAGTTCAAGACCTGGAGCTGATGATGTTTCTATTCAAGAGGAAATGGATCGAGTGATGCCGGTAATTGAGAAAATCAAAAGTGAATTGGATGTTGTTCTTTCAATTGATACTTTTAGAAGTAGCGTTGCAAAGGAAGCTGTGGAAGGTGGGGCTCATATTGTAAATGATATTAGTGCAGGTGATGATGATTCTAATATGTTATCAACTGTTGCTAAATTGGGTATACCATATATTGCTATGCATAAACAAGGTATTCCTAAAACAATGCAGGAAAATCCTCAGTACAATGATGTAGTGATAGCAGTGTTTGAATATCTTCAGAAGAAAAAACAAGAATGTCTAGACGCTGGAATAATTGATTTAATTATAGATCCTGGATTTGGTTTTGGAAAGACGTTAGATAACAACTTTGAGTTGCTTTACAACCTAAGACATTTTAAGTTATTGAATATCCCATTGTTAGTTGGTATTTCTAGGAAATCAATGATTTACAAAACAATTAAAACATCTCCAGAGAGTGCTCTAAATGGGACTTCATTTCTACATGCTTTTGCATTGAAAAATGGGGCAAATATCTTACGTGTTCACGATGTAAATGAAGCGAAAGAATGTGTTAAACTTTGGCAACAATTATCACACCGTTAAAAGTGATAAACTAGGTGCCTATAGTCTTGTTTATAGCATATCCCATCCCAAATCCTAAGATAATTCCTACTATTAAACCAGCTACCATATTATCTAATGCTAAGCCCATAAGCAAACCAAATAAGACTCCAGAAAATATTCCTAGGATGTAGTTATTTCTTTGACGTATTTTTTTGCTTTTGATTTTATTTTTTTTTCGTCTCATAATGCTTCAAGTTATTGTTGTTCAGCTAATTGCTTAAATTTTCCTTTACTTTTTCTAATTTTAACTGCTACTACTTTGTATTCAGGACACATTGCTTCGCTATCGTGCACATCTCCAGTAATATTATTAATCATAATTTCAGGGAAATGGAATGTTGTACTAACAATCCCTTTTTTAACTTCATCTGTAATTCTTGCTTTTACATCCACTTTTCCTCTTGGACTTTCTAAGCATACATAATCACCTTCTTTTATTAAGTGATCCTGTGCATCATCTGGGTGAATCATTAGATAATCATCCTTCAAAATCTCAACATTACCCGTTCTTCGAGTCATAGCACCACAGTTATAATGTTCCAATTCACGATTTGTAGTTAATATGTATGGATATTCTCTACCGTGTGAAACCAATTCTTCGGTTTCTCTCCAGTTGTTAAATACAAACTGACCTTTTCCAATTTTGAACTCTTCCTTGTGTAAAATTTGGGTATCTGTGCCATCTTTTGCTACTGGCCACTGTAATCCATTTTTGCCTAGTCTATCCCAAGTAATTCCAGCAAAGAATGGGACAATTTGATTTATTTCATCCAACATGGTAGATGCATCATATTCAGGTTGAGGATAGCCCATTCTATTCATTATATCTACAATAATTTGACCATCCACTTTGCAACCTTCAATGGGCTCAACTACTTGTCTCACCGCCTGCACTCTTCGCTCACCATTTGTGAAAGTTCCACTCTTTTCTAAGAATGATGCTCCCGGTAGAATAACGTCTGCTTGAAGTGCCGTTTCCGTCATAAAGAGTTCTTGAACAATAACTAAATCTGTACTGTTTAATGCTTTTATTACCTTCTGAGTATTTGGGTCGGTTTGAACTACATCTTCACCAATAATCCAGATTGCTTTGAGTTTTCCTTCTAATGCGGCATCAAACATCTCTGGAATTTTAAATCCAATATGACTAGGTACGTCAACGCCGTAAAATGTATTGTATCGTTGATTTACTTCAGGTTTGGTGATATCTAGATATCCTGCACCTTGATGAGGTTGAACACCCATATCAGCACTACCTTGTACATTGTTTTGACCTCTCAATGGATTTACACCAACTCCACGTCTTCCAATATTCCCAGTCATTAAGGCAAGGTCTGCAATTTGCATTACAGTAAATGTACCTTGACTGTGTTCAGTAACACCTAAACCATGAAACGACATAGCATTTGGGGCAGAGGAATACGCAATAGCTGCTTCTCTTACCTCTTCTCTTGTTACGCCAGAAACTGATTCTAGTTTGTCTAGATCTATCGATAAAATTTCTTGCTTATATTCTTCATAACCTTCAGTTC
>JABDQY010000210.1 GCA_013042025.1 Bacteroidia bacterium | reverse complement strand
CTGAGCAAAACTTGTTAAGGTTGCAAAAAGTGCGATTAAAATAAATAGTTGTTTCATCTGTTACAAAGTTAGACCAATTTCATGCCAAAGTTGTTGCATTGACATTGATAAATAAAAATAGAGTTTTCAAAGTCAGCTATTCTTTATCAAAAATTAGATGTAGATAACGTGGGTTCCTTCACCTTCAGATCTCGCGTAGAAATCTCCAACAGTTAAGACTCCATCTAGGTCATCAATCAGATCTTTCTCTTCAACTTTGAACATGTCCATAGCTAGTTTACATGCCCAAATCTTAGAACCAGATGCTGTTAGCATTTCTAAAAATTCGTCAACAGGAGGAATGTCAAGTTTTTCCATCTTGCTTTTCATCATTTTAGTTGCAAAACCTTCCATACCTGGCAAACCACCAACTAATGTTGGGATGTGCATAGCAGGGTTTCCTACAGTAGCAACATGTAAATCTTTCAATTTATCTTTCTGTATTGCTTCTAGACCGAAAAATGTAAAAAACATTTCCGATTCAATTCCTTCCATTCTAGCTCCATTAGCTAATATAAAACCTGCATAAACATTCTCCAAAGTAGCTTTGGACATGATTATCATCATTTTTCTTACTTTTCCATTTTCACTCATGATATTTCTTTTTTTAGATACAACTTACTGGCTTGGGTATTCCAGCGATTCTACTCGATTTTTTTAGTGGTCCTTCTGGGAATAACTGATAAAACTCTTTAATGGTAGTTACTCCACTCTTTCCAACTCTACGAATGGTAAGCGGAACTTCGTTTCTACACTGAGTTTGTAAGTAATCAATAACTTCCCAATGTTTGTCTGTCATTTCAATACCTTCTTCCTCAGCAATGTGTGCTCCAATGTCTTTGGTCCACTCATTCAATTCTTCCATGTAACCTTGGTCGCTGCATTTAACGCAGACACCGGCATATGTTCTTTCTGTCATAATTGTTTGTTTTTTATTTATTGTTATTAAGCTAATTCTTCTTCTAAATCTTTCCCTGCTTCACTCATTGTTGATGAAACAAAAGGAATATGTTTCCCTTTAATTAACATGTTCCAATAAATCCATCTAAATGCTAACTTACCCATATGGTTCATATGTGTTTCTTTTAATAGCTTTAAAGGACCTATGCCTGGCAGCGGGAAGCTACCTGTAACTGGTTCATGTGTATAGTTGAAATCAATTAATAATGCTTTGCCATGACCTGTTTCGATAAAACAGTTTGCGTGTCCATCAAAGGTCTCTTTTAGAGGCTTGTTATCAATGAATCTTAAAATATTCTCAGTTAATATTTCTGCCTCAAAGTGAGCAACCGATCCTGCTTTAGATGCAGGGATGTTAGTAGCATCACCAATTGCAAAGATGTTGTCTTTAACAGTGGTTTGTAATGTTGCTTTATTCGTTGGAACATAGTTTAAATCATCGCCAAATCCTGAGCGTTCAATCATTTCGTCACCCATGTTTGTAGGTACGGTAACCAATAAATCATATTCAACTTCTTTTCCTCCATAATCAATGATTTTTTTGTTATCGCCATCAACCGATTCAATGTTAAAGTTTGAAACAATCTTGATGTTTTTTTCTTCCAAAAGATAACTCAATTCTTTAGATGCTTTAGGTTTTGTAAATGCTCCGTCCATAGGCGTTACATAAGTAATATCTACCTTGTCTCGCATATCTTTATTAATAAAGTAGGAGTCTGCCAAGAATGCAAATTCCAATGGTGCAACTGGGCATTTAATCGGCATTTCTGAAATGTGAACTACTAGCTTGCCACCTTCCCATTTTCTAAGTTTGTTTCGAAGGTTTTTTGCCCCTTTAAATGTATAAAAGTCAAAAACATTTTTATGCCAATGGTCACCTAGCATGCCGTCAATTTCTTGCGGAGCAATTTCAGTACCTGTTGCTATGATTAAGATATCATAGTTCAATTCTGTGCCATCTTTTAGAATAACTTTATCATTTTCTTTATCAATCTTATTAATACTATCACGAATAAGATTTACTCCTTTAGGAATAAACTTATCTATCGATTTTTTTACTTGTTTTGATTTATAGATATCAAATGGTAAGAATAGAAAACCAGGTTGGTAATAATGTGTTTCATCTTTATCTACAATGCTGATATTCCAATCATTTTTAGATAATTTGCTTCGTAAGTGATTTGCCATCATTGTGCCCGAAGTACCAGCACCGAGTATGAGAATATTTTTCATTTTGTTTAATTTATTTAAAGACAACAATCAATTGCCTATCTTTTATGAGTTCAAATGTAGAATCATGACAATGTCTCAGAATTGAGCAATATCATAAAGACTATTGATTTATTGTATGCAATAAACATATAAGCTGTAAATATAGCGTTATCAAGGGATGAAGAGAATGTAACTCATGTAACATACAACCTTAATTTTGAATTAAATTGGATCTACATCTATGATAATACGCGTGGTATTGTACTTTTTATCTTGTTCCAACTCAGAAACTGCTTTTCTCAATTTCTGTTTTTGTTCTTTAATTTGAATGCCCGTATTTTCCATTTTCACAACGAAATTGAGGATATACAAGTTTCGAATCTTGCTAACATATGGTTTTTCAGGTCCCAAAAGATTATCTCCAAAATAGGAGAGTAGATGGCTCTTACAATGAACTCCAAGTTTATAAAGTTCCAAAGCATCTTTATGTTTAAGTGTAATTTTAATTAAACGATTAAATGGGGGATAGTGAAAACTCTGCCGTTCAATAATTTCAGTATCATACATTGCATTGTAGTCATTTCCTTTTATCCGTTCAATTATAAAGTGATTGGGTTTTGACGTTTGTATATATACAATGCCTTCTTCTTTTCTCCTTCCTGCTCTTCCTGCTACTTGGGTTAATAATTGAAATGTACGCTCATTTGCTCGGAAATCTGGAAAATTGAGTAAGTGATCTGCGTTTAAGATGCCTACCATCGTTACGTTTTCGAAATCCAAGCCTTTAGCTACCATTTGTGTTCCTATTAGTACATCAATGTTACCATCCGCAAATTCCTTAATTATTTTTTTGTGTGAGTTCTTTAGTCGAGTAGTATTGTAATCAAGTCGCTTTATACTTAAATCCGGTAAATGCAGACTCAACTCATCTTCTATTCGTTCTGTTCCATAACCGATAAGCTCAATACCTTTATTTCCACACGCAGCACATTGGTTTATAACTGGTTGCGTAAATCCGCAATAATGACATCGTAAGTTGTTCTGATATTTGTAATAGGTTAATGAAATATCACAGTTTTTGCATTTAGGGGTCCAACTACAAACGTTACACTCGAGCACTGGCACATAGCCTTTCTTATTCTGGAATAAAATGGTTTGTTTCCCATTGGCTTTATTTTTTTCGATTGCCTTGAGAAGCGTGTCACTGAAAATTCCTCTTATTCGTTTTTGTTTCTTTTGAAGTTGCATGTCTACAACTTCTATTTGTGGAAGAATGGCATTGTCAAAACGCTTTTTTAACGTGACAAGAGCATATTTATTCTGAAGTGCATTGTAATAAGACTCTAATGCAGGTGTAGCACTTCCTAATAAGATGTTGATTTTGTTTTTAGAAGCTATGTATAGAGCAGTATCCCTAGCATGAAAACGAGGTGATGGTTCATGCTGTTTATAGCTATTCTCATGTTCTTCATCTACAATTATTAAATCAAGATTTTTAAAAGGTTGAAAGATGGCACTTCGCGTACCTACAATTAGCAACGGTTTACCTTTTGATATCTCGTGATACACCTCAACTCGTTCATTGTTACTGAATTTTGAATGTGTAACAACAAGTTGACTCCCAAAGTAAATCTGAAGACGTTGAATGAGTTGTGTGGTAAGGGCAATTTCGGGTAAGAGATAAAGGACTTGTTTTCCTTGAGCTAATCGTTCTTTGATTAAATGCGAATAAATATGTGTTTTTCCACTCGACGTTACACCAAAAAGTAAAACAGGTTTGGGTTCCTCGAACGCTGATTTAATCTTGTTCAAAGCAACAGCCTGTTCCGGTTGTAGACCCTCAATTTCGCTTTCCTCTTCAGTTAAGTTAATACGTGATTTTACCCTTTTTTCTTGTACAAGAATGTCTTTTGCAATTAATGCGGTGATAGCAGAGCCAGAAACATTAGCTTTTATCAATTCAGATTTCTCTATTTCACCATTCATCCCAACAATTTGAATAAACGTCATAAGTGCTTTCAATTGTTGCTTTGCTCTTTTTTCTAAGGTGTTAAATAGAGTGCTTAGCTCCTCATCGCTTTGCAAATTTGGAGCTATGAATACAAACGCAACCTCTTTTGGTTTATAAACCTCATTGATGTCTTCCTTTAAAAGTATTACTCCTTTGAGGTACAAAGATTTAATGTACTTATGAATACCGTTCAGTTTGAGTAAACTCGTTGCTTGGCTTATGGATAATTCTTTACCGGCTTTAATGCTTTCCACAATAATGGTCTCTTTATCATCCAATGTCGCAGACCCTTCACTGTATTCTGGATGCAAAATCATTTTGGATTCTCCTTCAAGTTTCAAACCAGCTGGCATTGCAGCATTATATACTAAGCCAATTGAGCTCATGTAATAATGTGAGATCCAGTTCCAAAGCTGTAGCTGATTGTCACCAACAATTGGTTCATTGTCAATTATGTCAAATATGTAGCGTGCTTCATACTGGACAGGGGGTTTGTCAGAAATAGAATAAATCAGCCCTGCCATTATTTTTCTTCTTCCAAAAGGAACACTTACTCGCTTACCAACAATAACTTCCTCATTTAAATGATGAGGAACACGATATGTGAATGTGTTTTTAAGGTTAAGTGGAAGTAAAACCTCAATAAATAATGTCTGCCGCAGCTCTTCTGTGTCCAATTATGCTAACTTATTGCCGAAATATTGCTCAAAGCTAAATTAAAACTTAAAAAGGCACACTACTTTTGCTGGCAAGTTTATAGGATTTGGTTAAAACAACGTTTATAGCGGTATTTACCCTTGTGGTAATTTTTTTATGTGGATGTACAGAAGATTCTGTTATTGAAATTAAAGAAGATAATGAAACGACACTCACATCATTAGAAACACTCTCTGAGTTAATTTCTACTTTCGATATTTTGGATGATTTGGCTTCTAGCCATGATGCCTTTAAAAAGAAAGAGAATGAGTTGCTTCCTAGTGATGCGAAACTTACTTACCATGATGTGTCATTTATAGATGGTACGGGAGTTGATTTTGAAATAGATTTTGGAAAATTAGGGAACGAACCTAGTGGTCTTTTATGTAAAGATGGGAAATATCGTGCTGGTAAAATCCTTGTGAAATTGACCCGACCTTATAGTGAAATTGGAACTGTAATGACAGTGGTTTTTCCAAAAGAGCAGCCTTTTTATTCGGGTGATGGTTCTAACATGGAGCGTTTCGTTGGTACGATAAAGTTAACGCGTGAAGATGATGATGAAATTACACTTATAACCGAAACCCTAGAATCGGGACAAGCTGGTTCAGCAAGTGATGTTAGTGCCGATTTATTAATTACCAAAGAAGTTGACAATGGCATTGGCATATTAAACGATGAAGTTTTATTCGGAGGAGAGTTAAAAATTGAAAATGCAGCAAGTAGTGTTGAAATGAAGTCAATTCAACCGTTAAAGAAAGTTTACTCTTTAATATGTGCTAAAAACATTGTGGGAGGTGAATTGTCTGTGAAATTATCAGAAAGCATTTCAGATATTTACATTGATTTTGATCCAGATAATGATGAAGCTTGCGATAATAAAGTTGCAATAGTTATTAATGGTAAGTCTGTAATTTACAATTACTAAACCAACATTTTTGGATAGCTGAAGTATTCAAGTTCTCCAGTTACTCCTCTAATTTCAGAATACTTTTCAACGTCAAAACGAATACATCCAACACCTGCCGTTGGAACATTGTCAATTCGAACATTTGCTAAGTTATAGAATACATTGGTTATCCCGGGATTATGGGCAAGTATCAGAACATTTTTATAACGGTTATCGAGGGTGTATATGTTCTCCAATAGTTCATTTGCGGAAGCTAGATAAAGTGCCCGAGTAAATTCGATTTCGCACTTGTTCAATATTTTCTTCATTAATCCTAAAGTATCTCTTGTTCGCTGTGAATCTGAAGAC
>JABDQY010000209.1 GCA_013042025.1 Bacteroidia bacterium | reverse complement strand
TGCCTGGGTTGGTCCTAAAAGTATTTTATCGAAAATGTAAGTTCCAAAAGCAAATGCTGCTATTGCTCCAACAAAAATTGCAATTATACTTCGCATAAGATGCCATCTAAGGGCTTCAATATGCTCTAGAAAAGTCATTTGAGCTTCGTGCTCATCGATATCGATTTGATCTAACGGCATTACATTAGCATTCCACCGCAAACGCTAAGCACTTGACCAGAGATGTATGCAGATTGGTCGCTACCTAAGAAAACACATGCATTTGCAACGTCTTCTGGCTTTCCTCCTCGTTTCAAAGGAATTCCATCAGTCCATTTTTTTAATGCATCCTCACCCAATTCAGCGGTCATTTCTGTTTCTATAAATCCTGGTGTAATCACATTACAACGAACATTTCTACTTCCCAGTTCTTTAGCTATTGATTTAGAAAAACCAATAATTCCTGCTTTAGAAGCAGCGTAGTTACTTTGGCCAGCATTTCCCATCACACCAACAACAGACGACATATTAATGATGCTTCCTCCTTTTTGCTTTAGGAAATTTCGAACTGAAGCTTTAGTAAGGTTAAACACTGATTTCAGGTTCACTTCCATTACTTCATCCCATTGTTGTTCATTCATTCTCATTAGTAGGTTGTCACGCGTTATTCCAGCATTGTTTATCAGAATATCAAAACCATCAAACTCAGCTATTACATCATCAACGAATTTTTGAGAAGATTCAAAATCAGCAGCATTACTTTGAAAACCCTTTACCTTAACTCCATATTTTGATGATAATTCCTTTTCCAAAGCGTTTGCTTTATCAACAGAACTGGCATAGCTAAAAGCGATATTGCATCCTTGTTCAGCAAAAGTTTCGGCTATTCCTTTACCTATTCCTCTGCTTGCTCCAGTAATAATTGCTGTTTTATTTTCTAATTGTTTCATGTGCACTTTTGGTTACGAGGGCAAATGTAAAAATTGTTCGCTTTTAATATCGAAATAGTTTCGTTCATTTTTTCTACCGCTTCATAAGAATTTCATTATGTGCAAACAATATGTTTCTAAAGGCGTTCAGTTGCTATGGCGTTGCATCATATACGAACAGAACAACTTTTACCTATTTCCTTGGAGGAAGCATGGGACTTCTTTTCTTCTCCTAGAAATTTAGATAGAATAACTCCAGAAGATATGAAAATGACCATCACCAATAATCCCAGTGACAAAATGTTTGCTGGACAGATAATCACTTATAAAATTAAACCATTTCCATTTGTGCATCTCAACTGGGTCACAGAAATAACACACGTACGAGATAGTGACTACTTTATTGATGAACAACGCTTTGGGCCATATGCCTTTTGGCACCATAAGCACTCGTTTGAGGAAACAGACAAAGGGGTTTTAATGGTTGATGATCTTTACTATAAGATGCCGTTCGGTTTTATTGGAACAATTGCACATGAGCTAGCAATTAGGAAAAAGGTAAAAAACATATTTTCATTTCGCTACAAAACTTTGGAGAAATACTTCACAAAGTAGCCTAATGCTTAATATTCAATTCAAAATGAAATGGTAGAAACTGACTTACTCCATTTGCTTTAAAAACAGCATCACTCCCATCCCACATCCAGATTTCGATAGGCTCTTTTTGCCGAACTTCAATATCTGACATCACTTGAAGACAAGCCGCACAAGGTACAAGCATCTTGGGTACTTCATATTTTGTTGATCTAGCGTATATAGCGATTTGTGTCACTTTATCGTTTAATAGATTCTTTGAGCTCTCAAAAAGAGCTACACGTTCTGCACACAAACCTGAAGGAAAAGAAGCATTCTCCTGATTACTACCCATTATGGTTTTACCGCTATTGTGCTTAACTGAGCAACCAACATGAAACTGAGAATAAGGAGCATAGGATTGATGATGAGCCTCAATTGCTTGATTTAAAAATTGCTTGGTTGAATCTTTCAAGGCATCATAACTTAACTCTTCTATTTCTACTTGAATCTGCATTTGTTTGGTGCAATATCAACATATTTTCAGAAACCGGAATAGTTCTATCAAAAAAATGTAGGTTTGACCTTATTCAATGAAAAAAATAGTTGTTTTCGGAGCTGGACTATCGGCTACCTACTTGATTAAGTACCTAGAAGAAAAAGCAGTTACTAATAATTGGGAAATCTGGGTTGCAGACCGTGATTTAGATTTGGTAAACAGAAAATGCAACTCGAATGCTACTAAGAAACTAGAAATTGATATCACCAATGAAGTTGAAGTAAAGGAATTGTTGACTGACACTAGCCTTGTAGTTAGTATGCTGCCCGCTTTTCTCCATATTAAGATTGCAACTACATGTCTTGAATTATCAATTAATTTAGCTACTGCATCATATCTATCCAAAGAACTCATACAACTTAATGATGAGGTAAAAGCCAAAGGGCTTACATTTTTAAACGAATGCGGCTTAGACCCGGGCATTGATCACTTATCTGCAATGAAGTTGATGGATGGAATTCGTTTTAGTGGAGGTGAAATAACTGAGTTTGAAAGCTTTACTGGTGGCTTAATCGCACCAGAGTGTGAGGATAACCCGTGGAAGTATAAATTCACTTGGAATCCTAGAAATGTAATCCTTGCAGGAAGTGGAGGAGCAGTAAAGTTTATTCATAATGGTAAATACAAATATGTTCCGTACCACAAGGTGTTTCGTAGAACCGAAATAGTTGCAATAGATAACTATGGCAAGTTTGAAGGATATGCCAACAGGGATTCGTTGCGATATAGAGAGACCTATGGACTCGAAAATGTGAAAACGATGTATCGAGGTACGTTTAGAAGACCAGGTTTTTCAAGAGCGTGGAATTGCTTCATACAACTGGGAGCAACAGACGATACGTATGTATTGGAAGATTCAGAGAACATGACTCATCGCGATTTTATAAATACATTCTTAGCTTACCACCCAACTGATAGTGTAGAATTGAAACTAAGACAGTATTTAGGTATTGCTCAAGATGACGTGGACCTGTGGGAGAAAATTGAATCCACGGGTATTTTTTCAAATGAAAAAGTTGGATTAAAAAAGGCAACTCCTGCCAAAATACTGCAAAGTATTTTAGAAAAGAAATGGAGTCTTAAACCTGAAGATCGCGATATGATTGTGATGTGGCATAAGGTAGTTTATGAAAAGAATGGGCAAAAGCACCATGTAGAAAGCAGCTTAGTTTGTGAAGGCGAGAACCAAGAGTACACCGCTATGGCAAAAACTGTTGGCCTTCCGCTTGCAATTGCATGCAAGCTAATTTTGAATGAAGAGATAGGCATTAAAGGTTGCATCCTTCCTATTTCTCCAGATTTTTACAATCCTATCCTAGACGAATTGGAAAACTTTGGAATTGTATTTAAGGAAAAAGAAATCACTTAAGAGACACAGAGTCTAAGGCCGCTGAATAGAAAGAAAAAATTCCAAGTCCATCTTCGATATTCCCCGTATTGAAAGAATAGCTCGCGAGAGGTCCACCATAAATATGGTTGTTTTCCAACAAATCCATGTAGTAATAGAACATAGTACTTGATATGGAACTTAATCGAAGCTTCACATTACTAGGAGTAAAATTAGGTTCATCCAATTCTGATTTACTAAAGATTAAACTAATATCTCTCGCACCTCCATTAAACAATTCATCACTAAAGACGCCAAAATTACTCGTTGAAGACACCGTGCTAATGTTAGACAGAAACACTTTATCCGGAGAGCTAAAGTTGACTGGGAAACTGGCATAAACAGAGTCTAGTCCAACTTTTTGTTTACCTGTTACATACAATTCAACTAGATAGAATTCTTCATGAAATTGATCCTGTATCGAAAATGTAGCTTTATACTTATCTCCGTACTCTACCAAACCATTCAGATTAGTATTAGGTTGAATAGTAGGAACAATATCTTTCGCTAAAATTGGTGGGTAATCCTCAAATTCAATTTCAATTTCATATTCACTTCCCAGTTTTGCTGCAATAGGTAAATCAAGCCTACCTTTTTCAATTAAAATAGTATTAAAGAATACAATGTTTCCATCTTCTTTTAAGAGCACCTTTGCCATACCATCAATGTCGTCTAACTTAGGAATGGAAACCGAATTAACAGAATGGCTGACCCATAAGCCTATGTTTTCACCAGCGTTATTGTAAGAAGTAAGTACCAGTTTTTCTGTAAAATCAAACTTGGTTAAGGGAATCTGTTTCTCACAAGAGCACAAGGCAATGAGCAACGCTATGTAAAAGATACCTCTCATATTTTAATTGTATACTTTAACATGGGCATCATTGGTAGATAAGACCTAATTTTAATTGTAGGTTCTACCGATTCATTTACTCCAATATATACCATAAATGGATTCAACTGATTGTAGATATTGTAAACTCCCACAATTAATGTAGAACTAAAGTGCTTGTGTTTTTTTACTTTTTGGTACGATACATCAAGATGATGTGTGGCAGGCATTCTAAAATTATTGATTTTATCGAACTCTTCAACAATCACCTCCTGCCCATTTATAAGCGTAACATATCTCGCTGATGGCAATGTAACTGGGTTGCCACTAGCAAAACTAAATGAGATCATTAGTTTCGACGATTCATTAATGGCATATTCACTGAGAATGTTTAATGAATGTGGTCGATCATATTTAGAAAAGTATTCTTC
>JABDQY010000204.1 GCA_013042025.1 Bacteroidia bacterium | reverse complement strand
ACACTGTACAATCGATGGTGTACAGTATTGCCATATTCTCCATTAGCTTCAATGGCAACTCCAAAACTTTGATTTACCGTACAAGGGAAATCATCTCCTTGAATTTCAAGTGAAATTTCTCTTATTTCTTCTTTTTCTAAAGGTGTTAAACGTTCTGTTTTTACAACCTTAGCAATGCTTTGCTTTTCAATATAGTAATCTGTTAACCTTGTCATACCGTATATTTTTAAATTGTTTTATCCTCTATTATTGATTTTGGTTTTTCCTTGCAAACTCCACCCAAGCAACCGCAGTTATCGCAGTTGCCACGTGCAGCTAGGACATCGTCTTCACTAATGCTATCTGCAAACACCTTTCTCCATAAGTTTTGTACTACTACCCATGCCATTCCTAATGCTATAAATCCAATTATTCCAAGTATATACTTTTCCATTATTTACCTCCTAATCCTGAAAATCCCATAAATGCCAAAGACAAAATACCTGCAGTTAGTAGTACCAAAGCTGTGCCTTTAACTACTTTGGGTACTTCAGAAAACTCCAATTGTTCTCGTAACCCAGCTATTAGTATTAATGCCAATGTAAAGCCTGCACCAGCACCTGCTGCGTAAACAATACTTTCTACAAATCCATACCCTTTATTGGTTTGAAAAAGTGCCAATCCTAAAATTGCACAGTTCGTAGTAATAAGTGGTAGAAAAATACCTAAAGCTCTAAATAAAGCTGGACTCATTTTTTTCACAAACATTTCTACCAACTGCACTGTAGATGCAATCACAACGATGTAGCTAATTAATTGTAAAAATGGAGCACCTATTGCAATTAATAAAGCATGTATTCCATATGCACACATCGAACTTATGAGCATAACAAATGTTACTGCCCCTCCCATCTTAGTGGCAGTTTCCATTTTACCAGAAACACCTAAAAAAGGACAAATTCCTAGAAAATAGGCCAAAACAAAGTTGTTTACTAAACATGCACTTATAAATATATTTCCTAATGATGCTACTGTCATACTGTTGCTTTTCTTTGATTTCTAAAATTGAAAAATATAAGCCAAATAGCCAGTGTAAAAAATCCACCTGCTGGCAATATCATAATTATCCATTCTTGAAAACCTTCGGGGAATACAGAATATGAGAATAAAGTTCCGTTTCCTAAGAGCTCTCTTACACCTCCCAAACACAATAGAGCAAACACAAAACCAACACCCATTCCAAGAGCATCCAAAACTGATTTACCTATGGTATTTTTACTAGCAAAAGCCTCTGCCCTACTAAGTATCAAGCAGTTTACAACAATTAAGGATATAAATGCACCAAGGCTTTTATGTAAGTCTATGCTAATTGCTTGTATCACATAATCCGTTATGGTTACAAACGACGCGATTATCAATATGTAGGAAGCAATTCTTACTTGTTTGGGAATGAAATTACGAAGAACCGAAACAAGAACGTTCGACATTAGCAACACAAATGCAGTTGCTAAGCCCATTGCCAAAGCGTTTTCTGCAGTATTTGTTACCGCAAGAACTGGGCACATTCCTAGCACCTGAACAAAAACTGGATTATCTTTCCATATACCTTTCATAAATTCATCAGTAGATGGACTATCTTTCAGTTTATCCCAAAAGCTCGTTTTTGTGTTATCGTTTTTGCTATTACTCATAATTCTTTGTCATTCTTCCAACCTAAAAATGTTTTTATTTCCTTGAATTATTGGCATCCAATATGTTGTGCTTTCTTTCAAAATATCTCCTATCGCTCTTGAAGATATGGTTGCCCCGGTAATTCCATCAATTTCCCAAGCATTTTCTTTTGTGCCTTGCTTAACTGTTTCTATTTCATTTTTTATAGTCGAGTTATCATTTAACGAAACATCCAATCCCTCAAAATTTGCCAAGAAGTGTTCCTCTTTCTCAATCTTATCACCCAAGCCGGGTGTTTCTTTGGTTTCAAGCACGTAAAAACCAACTACTTTTTGTGATTTGACATCGTAACCATACAAAATTCTTATTACATCTGCGTATCCCTGTCCTGCTGCCTGTATTGCTAGTCCTGCAAACGCATTCTCAGAATTATATCCTGCATAAAGAAGTTCTCCTTCAGTGCTTTTATCAACTTCAATAAACTTTTTGTCGCTCCATTGAAACGCTTTAAAAGAAGAGGCATTTGGTACAACTTTAAAGATTGCTTTCTCCAAAGCTTCAGCCTTATTTTTTGCAATTACTGGAAGAGTTTGTTCAAACGTAAAAACAATGAGCAAAGCACAGATCACACCAATTCCTACCATTGCTACTAGCATTTTGGTACTATTTGAATTGTTTTGTTGTTGTGTTTCTCTGCTCATTTCTTACTCACTTTTGTTGTTCCATACACTCTTGGTCGAATAAGTTTATCTATTTGAGGTGAAAGTGCATTTCCCAATAGAATTGCGTACATAACACCTTCAGGCTGCCCACCCCATAATCGTATTACTACCACCAATGCTCCAATTGCAAAACCATAAACCCAAACACCAATTGGTGTTATTGGTGATGCCACCATATCTGATGCCATAAAAACAGCTCCAAGCATTAATCCCCCTGAGAATAGCATAAACATAGGTGATGGGTACAAAGTGCTATCCATTAAGTAAAACAGTCCGCTGAAAACAAATACGGTTAGCAAAATTGATGCAGGAATTCTCCAATTCATCATATTTCTAAAAACCAAATAAGCTCCACCCAACAGTATTAAAACTGAACACGTTTCGCCAAGTGATCCACTTGTCATTCCTAAAGCAAGATCCTGACTAGCGGTACCAATATTATCAAATTTAAATGCAGATAACGGGGTTGCTCCTGTAAGCCCATCCACCTTAGGTGTCATAAAAGGAAATGTGAACGTAGAAGAAGCAATGCTTGTAAATCTGTCTGTTAACATTGCAGGAGTCCAAGTTGTAATTGCAACTGGAAATGCTGCTTGCAACACTACCCTTCCTATCAAGGCTGGGTTAAATACATTTGATCCTAAACCACCAAATGCATATTTGCCTAATGCAATGGCCAACACTCCACCTACAAACGCCATCCATAATGGGAAAGCGGGTGGTAATGTTAAACCTAACAGCAAGCCTGTAATAATAGCTGACCAATCACTTATAGTTGATTCTTTCTTAGAGTATTTGCACAACAAGTGCTCTGTTAACACACACGCTCCAGTTGTGGTTAACATTACCAGCAATGCACTCCAACCAAACGAGTAAACCGCAAATGCCGCAATTGGCAACATTGCCCAAACAACATTACGCATAATAACATCCGTACTAATACCCATCTTTATATGGGGCGACGTATTGATATTTAGCGTTTTATTTAACATTTTCTGTTGCTACTTTTTGAGCTTTCTCTTTTCTTACATGAGACTTAGATAGTCTAAAATATTGAACCAGTGGAATGTTTGATGGACATACATAGGAACACGATCCACATTCAAAACAATCCATTAAATTATAACTTTCGGCCATAGTATTGTACTCCTCTGACTTTGCTAAGATTCCTAATTTTGAAGGGTTAAGAGAAATAGGACAGACATCTACGCAAGCTCCACATTTAATGCATGGATAAATTTTGGTTTCCTGTTTCACTTCATTGTCAGAAAAGACTAAAATACCTGAAGTTCCTTTTACAATAGAAATATCGAGATTGGAAACGGCAACACCCATCATAGGACCACCCATATATACCTCACTGATATTATTGGTTACTCCTACATAATCCAATACAAACCTTAGCGGTGTTCCTATAGGTATTAGGTAATTTCCTTTCTTTATTACACCCGGTCCTGATATGGTTACCACCCTTTCTTGTATGCCTCTACCATGAGGAAGTAACCTCCCTATTTCTGCCGTAGTTGCAACATTAACAACAACTGCATTTACATCAATAGGCAAACCTCCTGAAGGTACTTCTAAACCCAAAGTTGATGTTATTAGCATTTTTTCTGAGCCTTGAGGGTATTTTACTGGAACAACTTGTATTTCAATTGGTAAATCACTTGGGACTAATTCCTGTAGATGCCTTGCTGCATCCTTCTTATTTCCTTCAATTCCAATTATTACCCTTTTTGCACCTGTTGCTTTAAGAAGATAACGAATACCCATGAATATATCAAAAGCCTGTTCAAGCATTACTCTATGGTCTGTTGTAAGATAGGGTTCACATTCTATTCCGTTAATAAGTAAAACATCACAGTTTTTTCCTTCAGGGATTTTAAGTTTAACATGTGTTGGGAAAGCTGCCCCACCCAACCCAACGATGCCTGCATCTTGAATTGCTTGCAATATTTGATCTGGAGATGCAGTATTTAAATCTACTGGCTCTCCTTCAATAACCTCTTGGCTGGATGAAGGAAATGCTTCTAAGTAAATACCATCCACCATTTTACCTGAAATGGTTGGCACTCTGCTAATT
>JABDQY010000169.1 GCA_013042025.1 Bacteroidia bacterium | reverse complement strand
GTATTACTTTGCCAAATTCTACGGCTAACGGTAATCCTACATATCCAAGTCCAACAATAGCAATTTTCTTTTCAGTAATTTTCAAATGAGTAATTATTTGATGCAAATTTTTAAATAATCTCCGATTTATAGGACTCGATTATTTAAAAATACCCACAATTACTGCTCAATTTGTCTTTCTAAAAATGTGATAGGGTAATGAAATTTTAATACTTTGACCTAAAGTGTCGAAACTCACTAAAAATTCCTCTTCATTATTTCTCCTAATGATATCTACTTTTTGCCCCTTAAGCGGACCTTCATTCACCATTACTGATTCACCTAACTCAAAATCATCAGGTGTATTGATTGTTTCTAAAGAGTATCCGGAGATTAAAACAGTTTTAATAACCTCAATCTCATCATCTTGTACCTTAGCATCTTCACCATTATAACGCACATATGCCACAACTCCAGATTGCTCTAGTACCTTCTCGCGTTGTGAATCAATGGGTCTTACAAACAGATAACCGTTGAACAATGGTACTTCAACCCATTTCTTACGATCGCTCCATTGACTTAGCTTTTTGTACAAAGGAAGAAAGCACTCGATATTAAGCAACGCTAGTTTCTGTGCGACTTTCTTTTCTTGTCTGCTAGCAATATATACAACCTTCCAGGTATTCTCCTTCATACAATCTTATAAAAAAAATCCATTCGCCGTAGCGAATGGATTTCTATTAAATTCTTTATTTCAACCTTTATTCAACCCCATGCATTAATTTTTTCAGAGGCTTGTTTGCAAGCATAATAATTATTGCAATAGCCAATAATACAAAACCAATATTAGAGAAAACACTCGTATATTTTTCAAGACCTTGTGCAGCAGTCAATGCTTGCCCAGAATCTCCGTGACCACCTGTAAGTGTAGCAATTTTACCTCCAACGTAGTTTGCAATTGCAAAACTTAAGAACCATGCACCCATCGCAGTTCCTGCCATATTTTTAGGAGAAAGCTTAGTTACCATTGATAATCCAATTGGTGACAAGAATAATTCTCCAGTAGTATGGAGCATATATAAGAATACCAAAGTTAACAGAGGTACTTGATAAGCTTCATTAACAAATTGATATCCTACTTGTGTAATTAAGAAACCTAATGCCAACTGAGTAATACCAAAGGCAAACTTCATTGGAATACTTGGATTCTTGCCAATTTTAGCAAGCTTCACCCACATTACCGAGAATAAAGAACCGAATGTTATAATGAAGAAAGGATTAAAAAACTGAGTCATACTGGCTGGCATTTCCCATCCAAATATTCCTCTATCTACGTTTCTATCTGCAAATAAGGTTAACGAAGTTCCAGCTTGCTCAAAACAAGCCCAGAAAGCAATATTAATAACCATAAAGATTACAAGAGCTATCATTCTATCTCTCCATATTCCAACCTTTTCTTTAGCATCTTCCTTAGAACCTGCACTTATCATTGAATAAGAAATAAACAAGAACAAACCTACAAGAATGTAGTCCATCAAACTGTTATTTTGAATTAGCAAGTAACATAAAGGTATAAGGGCAAGTGAGCCAACAGTTATAACTTGTATCCAATTAAATGGTCCAAATGCTTTAGCCTTACCAGCTTCATGAAAATCCAAACCTGGAGCTGCAGCATAGTTGTTTCTTCCAGCCCAAAAGATTAAAAGACCGGCTAACATACCAATACCCGCTAGACCAAATCCATATTTAAAACCGTAAGTTTCACCTACAAAAGCAACGATGGTAGTTGCAAGTAAGGCACCAATATTTATACCTATGTAGAAAATAGTAAATCCAGAATCTCTCCTTGGGTCATTGTCTTTGTATAGTTTTCCAACGATTGTAGAAATATTCGCTTTAAAATATCCATTCCCGATAATTAAGGCACCCATTCCAATTAAAAGCATATGCTCAGTACCACCAAGAATTAAAAATTCTCCGATAGCCATAAGAACAGCTCCTAGCATTACCGCATAACGGTATCCTAAGAATTTATCAGCCAATTTACCTCCTAGAATCGGAGCAGCATACACTAATCCTGTATATGCACCATAAATAAGAGAAGCTTCAGCATCCCCTTTCATAAGTGATTTCACTAAAAATAAAGTCAATAAAGTTCTCATTCCGTAGTAGCAAAAACGCTCCCACATCTCTGAGAAAAATAGGGTCATCAGACCTTTAGGCTGACCTTCCATCGAATCAGGCCACTGGTCGTCTTTGTGTTCTTCCATTATTACTTCTTCACTCATATATATATGTTATTTTAATTTTTGGTAAAAATAGATTTTTTAAATGAATTACAAATTTTCAAGTATAAAATTGGTCATTCTATTGTATAAATGATATCGTGTAAATCCTCCATATATTCCATGATTCTTATTCGGATAAAACTCTGAATCAAATTCTACATTATTCTTTATCATTTCATCAACCATCATTACACTGTTTTGAAAGTGAACGTTGTCATCACCAGTTCCATGAACGATTAAATACTTTCCTTTAATGTCTTTTACAAAGTTGATTGGTGAGTTATCATCATAACCACTTGCATTATCTTTTGGTAATGCCATAAATCGTTCTGTATATACATTATCATAGAATCTCCAATTTGACACTGGTGCTATAGCTATAGCCATTTTAAACACATCATTACCTTTTGCTAAGCACAGGCTACTCATATATCCTCCGTAGCTCCACCCCCATATTCCAATTCGTTCACTATCTATGTAACTAAGTGCACCTAATGTTTTAGCCGCTGCAATTTGGTCCTTTGTTTCATACTTACCCAATTGCTTATATGTCATCTTTTTAAACTCCTCTCCTCTTGCCCCTGTTCCTCTGTTGTCTACTGATACAATTATTATGTCGTGCTTGTTAGCCAACATTTGGTGCCAATAGGTATTGCTATACCCAAAACTGTTTTTAACCGTTTGAGAACCAGGTCCTCCATACACGTGCATCATCAACGGATATTTCTTCGCTTTGTCAAAATCATGCGGTTTAATCATCCAATAGTTCAGCTTTGTTCCATTAGCATCTAGTTCATCAAATGTGATATTACTGAGGTTAAATTCCTCCATTCTCTTAGTGAAATCTTCATTGGTTTCAACTTCTCTTATTGTGCTCCACGAATTATCTCTGATAACATATTGATGGGGAGTGGAAGCAGTTGTATAGCTATGCAATGCAAGCGAATAATCATTGCTAAATTTAGCTGTGTGCCATCCACTTTCAGTTGACAACCGTTTTTTATCTTTTCCTTGAAAATTGATTGAATAAATATGCCTTTCGGTTGGAGACACCTCTGTAGAAGTAAAATAGATTAATTCATTTTTATCATCTACACCTAAAACCTTATCTACTTCCCAGTTTCCATTGGTAATTTGGTAAATCTGAGGACCTTCCAATTTATGAAAATATAAGTGCTTATTTCCATCTTGTTCACTACTAACAATCATATGTTTACCATCTTTTAAAAAGAATACCTCATCTGTGATATCAACATAATATTTACTGGTTTCCATCAATGATTCGCTCACCACAGTTCCATTAACCATTAATAACTCCCATTTATTCTGAAGGCGGTTTAATCGTTGCACAGAAAGTATATCTGGATTTGTTGTCCATTTAATTCTAGGAAGATATTGATCATTTTCACTTCCTAACGCTACTTCTTTACATTTCCCAGATTTTGCATCTGCAACAAATACCTTCACCACACTATTAGCCTCTCCAGCTTTTGGATATTTGAACTTGTATTGCTCTGGATACAGGTCTCCATATATGGGCATAACCCACTCTTTAACTTCACTTTCATCAAATTTGTAAAAAGCAATCTTTGTTCCATCCACATTCCATTCAAAACCGCGGCTCATACTAAATTCTTCTTCATACACCCAGTCAACACCGCCATTTATAATCTTGTTATATTCACCATCTTTCGTAATTTTCTTTGTTTTCGCTTTTATGAGATCCAACACATACAAATTGTTATCCTGAACATATGCGACTTTATCTCCAGTTGGGTTAAGCCTTGGATATCGAACTTTACCTCTTTTGGTGTTACCTATTTGCATCTTGTTGGCTATATCAAATACTACAAATTCGTCTCTCGTTGAATGACGATAAATAGCTTCAGAATTAAATGTGACAAGTATAGTGGATTGATCTTCGCTAAAGTGATAGGTATTAAACCTTTTAATTTCTTCACTAGAACTGCTTACAATTCCCTTGCAGGTAAAGAGTTCCTTTACTAAGTCGCCACTTTTATAATCGTATTGATTAATTACAGAATAGCCCTCTTCATTTTGCTCTTGAACAACATAGCTTTTGCCATCATTTAGATTCACAAATCCATTAATTGTCTTTGGATAAAAAGTACCAGAAGCCCAAATGTCGGAAAGCTCAATATCTCTTTTCTGACTGTAAGTAAATAGTGTACAGCTTATCAATACTAATAAAAGTAAGTTTCTCATCTTAGATAAATTTGCTTCAATATTAACAGATTTCTTGAATGGATTGGATAGAACAACTTAAAAACTTAATGGGAAATGAAATAATTTCTACTAAAACTTCTGATCTTGAAAATTGTGCAAGTGATTATACAGAAGATCTTTCCTTTCTTCCTAATGTAGTAGCAATACCAAAATCTGTTGAAGACGTCTCCGCTATTCTATCGTTTTGCAATACTCACGAAATTCCAGTAACACCACGAGGTGCTGGAACCGGATTAAGCGGTGGAAGTTTGCCCGTTTGCGGAGGAGTATCATTATCCATGCACAAATTCAACAGAATTCTTTCCATTGATGAAGAGAATTTTCAAGCTACAGTAGAATCCGGAGTTATAAATGAAACATTTCAAGAAGCTGCAAAAGAAAAAGGCTTATTCTATCCTCCAGACCCTGCCAGTAAAGGAAGTTGTTTTTTAGGTGGCAATATCGCACATAGCAGTGGTGGACCCAAAGCGTTAAAATATGGCACAACCAAAGATTATGTTCTTAACCTAGAGGTTGTATTGCCCAGCGGAGAAGTAATTTGGACTGGTGCAGACACTTTAAAGAATAGCACTGGCTACAACTTAACACAGCTTATAATAGGAAGCGAAGGCACCCTAGGTGTTGTAACTAAGATAGTTTTCAAACTACTTCCAATGCCAAAACACGATTTACTTCTTCTTGCAAAATTTAGAAGTATTCACGACGCATGTAAGATTGTACCACAATTGTTTATTCAAGGAATTGAACCAAGTGCTTTGGAATTGATGGAAAGTTCCGCGGTGCATTATGTGTTGGATCGTAGTGATAATATATCCTTCATAGTAGAAGAAGAAACAAAAGCTTACTTGCTAATTGAAGTTGATGGTAATGATATGGAAAAACTATTTGCTGATTGTGAACACATTAATAATGTTTTAGAAGATGCAAATGTCATAGAGGTTCAATTTGCAGATACTGCAGAACAGAAAGAAAAATTATGGACTATTCGCAGAAGCATCGGTGAGAAAGTTAAAAGTCATAGCATTTATAAAGAAGAAGACACAGTTGTAAAACGAGCCTACTTACCAGAATTGATGATTGCAGTTAAGGATATCGGACAAGAATATGGTTTTGAGACGGTGTGTTACGGACATGCTGGTGATGGGAATTTGCATATTAATATTCTAAAAGGGGAAATGACTGACGAAAAATGGACAGGTAAACATTTGGAAGAAGGAATTCGCAAAATCTTCAGAAAATGTAAAGAGTTTGGTGGAACTATAAGTGGCGAACATGGCATCGGATTCGTTCAAAAAAAGTATATCAATGAAGCGTTATCTCCTATAAACATTGACATCATGAAGGGTATCAAGGCTGTTTTTGACCCTAAAAACATACTTAATCCGAATAAAATCTGGAGATAGTTCCCATTTTGGGAATATTTTTTTGTATGTAACTGATTATCTGTAGTTTCCATTTTTGGGAGAATATACCCACTCGTAGGTATATCTAAAAATAATCC
>JABDQY010000199.1 GCA_013042025.1 Bacteroidia bacterium | reverse complement strand
CTCTTTGGCTGTCCTTCTTGTAGGTTTTCTAATTGCACCTGGAATCTACTTTGGCATTCAAATAATTGAAAGTGGGTTCTGGTTTGTTAAAGAGTTTTTAATCTACCAAGTTGATTTATTTCGATATCCAATCGCGTCCCATGGCCAACCATTTTACTACCATGCTGTAGTATTGCTAATCGGATGTTTTCCTCTTTTAATATTAGCATTTAATGCGTTGTTCAGAAGAATTGATACCGCTGGTGATATCACATATATCCGATTTATGAAGGTCTTGTTTTGGGTAGTGCTGATAGTGTTTTCTTTGGTGACAACCAAAATTGTACACTATAGCAGTATGTGTTATATCCCACTTGCTATTTTAGGAGGAGTTTGGATATCAAATAATGGAGTCCTATCAAAAGTTCAACGAGCATTGTTAGGAGTAGTTGGGTTTGTTTGGGTTGTGTTGTTCGGTTTGTTTGGACTACTCGGCATGTTTCCGCAGTACTTTCAATCGTTTATTCAATCAAATATCAAAGACCCTTTTGTAAAGGAGCAGTTTTCTGTTATCGAAGAGTGGTCAACAGTACCTCTATTAATTGCTGTTGGGTTAACATATTTTGTCATTAAACTGTTGTATAAGTCTGATAAAGCGTCAATAGCTAGTTTTCTGGTATTTAATGCACTATTTGTTACGGTATTTTTAGTTAGCACTTTGCCAACTATAGAGAAAAACATTCAAGGGAAATGGATTAAACAATTGAAAAGCTATCAAGGTAAAGAAATGACACATTTCACTTATGGCTTCAAGAGTTTTGCTCATCTATACTATACTCAAATTGAGGGAAATGATAAACTGGATCCAATTCGCAAAATAGTTTTGAAAGACATGGGTAAAGAAAACTACAAAGATGTAACGCAGTTTGATAAAAGGTTTTTTGACGCTAGAGTGAGAGACTATATTATTGAAAACACCAAGATTCCAATAAGCATATCAGCAAAAATTGACAAGTTTGAGGAGCTCGATAACAACAAGCATCTTAAAAATGTTTTTAAAGGCAACGGATATGGTGTTTGGGAACGTTCTAGTTCACCTCGTATACAATAACAGTATAATCCTCTTTTCCCACCAACGTTTGAAGTACAGTAACATCAAAATTACTTTCGATGTATGCCTTACTAACCTCTGAATCGGTAACGGAGAAGTAAGAATCCCATGCTATAAGTGAACCTTTTTTAGGCTTGGATTTGAACAAATCTTTCATTTCAATTAATTCGTTGTTATATCCTATGCGTTTGTCTAAACAAAAAGGAATAAAGTAGGCATTGGAATATAAGCTCCGTTCAGTGTAGTTATTTGACTCAATCCAATTAGCCACTGACTTCAGGTGTTTCTGATTATCATTTAGCTGAAAACTTTGAGGAAGTGGCATTGCCATCTTATTGTTTGTAAACGGAAAAATTACTATGACAAGTACTAGGAAGCTTTTTAGATAGATAGGTTTTATGAAATGAAGTTGGGATATTAAAAGTTCAATTCCTCTGTAGGCAATGAATGCAAATAACGGTACTAAAACAAGTAGCACACGGTTAAGTCCAAAACTATGAAATAAGCCATAATACCAAAAGATGCTATGAGCGACAATGTATCCTAATGTAATTCCGTAAATCAGATAGAATTCCTTTTTATCCATGCCTTTTATGAAAAAGGAATAAACACCATTTGCTATACCAAGAATAAATAGAATACAGATTGGTAGGCCAATCAAATAAGGTATTTGAACAAAGTAATGAAAAGCGTCACCACTTCCGTATTTAGATTCAATTCCATTGTATGGATTCTGATTAAACATCCACAGAAAGTCCTGGAATACAAATAAGCCAATAACACCATAGAGCACTGTTCCGAGAAGCAGATAAGGGAGAAACTTGAATTTCTTAGCAGCAAACAAATAGGTAACAATTATCACTGCAACAATCCAGCCTTCCGCCCTAACAAAGGGAAGAAACGAAAGCAGCACCAATGCTAACTTCGTTTGGTCATTTATTTCATAGTAGATAATAGCAATAAGAAATAAGGCAAACAAAGGTTCTGTGAGCCCAGAAGATTGAATTAAGAAAAAGGAATATGCAAAGAAGCAGAGAAAAACTGCCCACCATTTTTCAAAATTGTAATGCTTAAAGAGCTTGTATGTGAAGAAAGCACTTCCAATTACACAAATAGAATTAAATAGTTTCATTCCCCACCATCCTAAGCTAGCTAGGGGAGAAGCTAATAATACAAAGACGGGTTTAGCCCACATCTCAACAAATAACTCTGGGGTATTGAAAGCTTGGTGTGCTTGTAAGTAATGAAGAATACTATCGCCATTATCATGAGTACTCTGATTTATAAAAACCAATATTAGGTCTACCAGAATTATGGCGATCCAAATATATAAGTCCTTATTCTTACCAAACCAACTCATAGTTCAACGGTTCCATTAATCCATTCATTATCGAGATCGGCATTGTACTTTTTATAGAAGTCGATTGCAGGTGTATTCCAATCTAAGACCTGCCAGTTCATTTTTTTGCAGTTGTTTTCTTTTCCAAACTCAATGCATCGATCAAAAAGTGATTTTCCTGCACCTATTCCGCGATGTTTTTCGGTAACAATTAAATCTTCAAGATAAAGACATTTACCTTTCCAAGTGGAGTAGCGATAATAAGTGATTGCAGCTCCTATAATTACTCCATTAAGCTCAGCAACAAAGGCGTTGTATATTGGAGCGTTACCAAATCCATCTTCTAGCATAATCTCTACGGTATTACTTACTTCATTTGGAGCCTTCTCAAATATGGCCAATTCCTTGATAAGGTTGTGAATTGATTCAACATCAGTTTTTATTGCTTTTCTAACTTGAAGCATTGCACAAATAAAGTTTATTAAGAGGTTATCCAAAAGTTATTAATATTAATACATTAATAACATTGAGGTAACATTGAGTATTATCATTTGCACCAATGAAAAGAAAATACATATATATCATAATCTTTACATTATTTTCAAGTAATGTATATGCTCAGTTATCTTT
>JABDQY010000198.1 GCA_013042025.1 Bacteroidia bacterium | reverse complement strand
TATACCTTGAAAAAGAAATAGAATCTTTTCAAGCAATTGATAAAAACCTAACTTTGGCAATCAATGAATTTATTAAAAGGATTTCGTAGTCTTTTAGTGCTTATTTTGATGATTCCTATCAAAATCTATCAAGCGGTTATATCACCATTTCTTCCGGCAACATGCAGATATACTCCAACATGCAGTGCATACGCGGTAGAAGCTCTTCAAAAACATGGCCCTCTTAAAGGACTCTATTTAGGAGTTAAACGGATTTTAAGTTGTCATCCCTGGAGTAAAAAAAGTGGCTACGATCCGGTACCCTAGTCTGTTGGTAGTCATAATTCCATAATTTGTCAAAAAACTAAGTTGCTACTGCAATATTGCATACACAACTATTCGTTACATTTGCCACACTCAGCTCAGCATTTTGAAAAAATACATTGTAATTTTATTAGTATCATCATTAGGATTATTTGCATTTAAGGCAGATGACTACTTTGAGATTTCTAAGAATCTTGATATTTTCGCTTCGGTATACAAAGAGGTTAACACTTCGTATGTAGACCAAGTTAAACCAGGTCAATTAATTCGAGCAGCTATTGATGGGATGCTCAAATCATTAGATCCGTATACAAATTTCTATTCTGAAGCACAAGCCGAAGATTATCGGTACGAGGTTACTGGAACTTATGCCGGTATTGGTTCAACAATTCGTGTCGTAGATGATTTTGTAGTTATCGAATCTCCTTATGACGATTATCCTGCTCACAAAGCAGGATTAATTCCTGGAGACAGAATAATGGCTATTGACGGTGAAGATATGAAAGGGAAAAGCTCCAAGGAAGTTACAGAATACTTGAAAGGAAACGCTGGTACATCTTTCATGATGACCATCTTTAGGCAAGGAGAAGGTGAACTTGAAAAAAAGATTACTAGAGAACAAATAAAAATCAAGAATGTCCCTTACTTCGGAATTGTAAACGATAATGTTGGCTATATAAAGCTAACCGGATTTACCCCAAATGCTGGAAACGAAGTTAAAGATGCCGTTATTGAGTTAAAAAGTAAAGGAGCTACATCCTTCGTTTTAGATCTTAGAAATAATGGTGGAGGACTTCTTCATGAAGCAATCAATATTGTTAATGTTTTTGTGAAGCGTGGTGAGACAATTGTTACAACAAAAGGGAAATTTAAAGAAGACAACAAGAGTTATAAAACCCTTAACTCTTCTATTGATACAGAAACTCCTTTAGTGGTATTAATTAATGAAAATTCAGCTTCAGCTAGTGAAATAGTTTCGGGGGGGTTGCAAGACATAGACAGAGCTGTTTTAATAGGAAGAAACTCTTTTGGAAAGGGATTGGTACAAACCACCAAACCACTTACCTACAACACACAAATGAAGATTACCACTGCTAAGTACTATATCCCAAGCGGTAGGCTAATACAACGATTAGACTACGGGAATAAAGTAGATGGGCAAGCAAGTGAGGTTGCTGATAGTGCTAAACATGTTTTTAAAACAAAGAATGGAAGAGAAGTAATAGATGGAGAAGGGATTCAGCCTGATATCCTTGTTGAAATAGACAAATACTCTAAAGTGGCTCAAAGCCTTTTACGTAACAACTTGATTTTTAAATTCGCAACCGATTTCAGAAGCAAGAATGAAACTGTAGTAGAAGCAACAGAATTTGATGTTTCTGAAGAATTGTATCAGAACTTTATAGATTTTCTTCAGGACAAAGAATATGAGTACACCACTTCAACGGAAACGGTGCTTAGCAAGCTTGTTGCACAATCAAAGGACGACAAATACTACGATTTGCTTAAGGATGAGTTGGATAAACTTGAAAGTGAACTCAATGCAACAAAAGGAGCTGACTTAACAAATAACAAGGATGAAATAAAAGAGTTGATTGAATATGAAATTATCAAACGCTATTACTTCGAAAAAGGTAAAGTAGAAGTTTCATTTGATGATGATATTGATTTAGATAAAGCAATTTCTGTCCTTAATTCTTCTTCAGAATACAATAAAATACTAACCAACTAGTGGAATTTACATCCATACTAATTCTATTCTTTTTTGGACTAATTGGAGGCTTCTTAAGCGGATTATTGGGCGTTGGTGGTGGTATAATTTTCGTTCCTATTGTTACGTTTTTCTTGAAGCAACTAGGTATTGATGGTGAAGAGCTGGTGAAGTATGTACTTGCTAATTCATTTGGAACCATTTTTTTCGCTGGAGTAATAAGCACTTATAAACAAAAGAAATTCAGCTCATTTTATCCGAAACAAATATTCCTTACAGCATCGTTAGCCATGATTACTAGCTTTGTGGTTAGTTATTTAATAACCAATCAAAATTGGTATAGTAAACGAGCATTTGGAATTTTGTTCCTTTCCCTTCTTGTTCTTACCTTAATTCGCTTTGTAATTATGAAAAAAGGTGAATCCATAGAAGTGAAAGACACAAAATCCTACAAGTACCTTATCACTGGATTCTTTACTGGAATAATTACTGCTCTTTCGGGTTTGGGTGGTGGAGTTGTTATGATTCCTCTTTTTACTCAGTATGTGAAGTTGAATATTAAAGTTGCTGCTGCAATATCTATCGGTTCAATTCCACTAATAATACTCCCTGTATTAATAAATTATGGAATTGCCCTTCCGGTAGAGTACATAAATGAACTACAAGTAGGCTACATTTTACCTCATCTCATTTTTCCTATGGTTGCAGGTTTGGTTTTTGCAGCACCATTTGGAGTTGCCATTGCACAAAAATCCTCAGATAAACTTTTGAAAATTATATTTGCATCCCTTATAGTAATCGTAATATTTAACACCATTGGAAATCTTATCAAATAAAATAAAATCAGTTGGCTTAGCACTTCTTTTAGTTGGAATTAGTTTTTCATCTTTTGCTCAAAAAGCACGTTTTAAAGAAAAGAAAATTGCACGAAATTTAGACAAACACATTCGCTATCTAGCAAGTGATGAACTAGAAGGTAGAGGCACCGGTTCTGCTGGTGAACAATTATCAGCAAAGTATGTAGCAGAGCAATTTGAAAAAATAGGTTTATCTCCAGATAGTAAAAATGGATATTATCAGTACATGGATATCCCTACTTTGAGAATCGCTCAAACTAATTGCAACTTAATGATTGGGAAAGAAGCACTAACTTTATTTAGTGATTATTATCCATTAAGCCCAAGTTCAAATAATGGATCTTACATAGGTGTTGCAATAAACGTCAATTATGGAATTAGCGACGGAGGTCTTAATTGGGATGACTATGAAAATGCAACAGTTAAAGACAAGGCGGTACTTATAAAAGTAGAATTACCAGGTGGAGATCATCCACATAGCAAGTACAAAGCATGGAGCGGTATTGAATTTAGAGCTAACTATGCAAAATCTAAAGGTGCCAAAGCTGTAATTTTTTACACGGATAATCGCGATAATTTTCCAAGTGGTGAGTTGGCAAAATCACATAGGAATTTGGGAATCCCTGTGTTTTTTGTAGCCAAGGATTTGTCGGAGAAAAAAAGTCCAATCATTCAACTTAATACTGACATTTTAATTCTTTCATCACAAGCAAGTAACGTTGTTGGACATATAGATAATGGATCAAAATATACCGTTGTTATTGGTGCTCATCATGACCATTTGGGATACGGAGAAAACGGAGGTTCTCTAGCTGAGAAAGATGGTCAAATTCATAATGGTGCAGATGACAACGCTAGTGGAGTTGCTGCTCTTATTGAGTTAGCTAAAATTCTTAAGAAAAAGCAAAAAAGATATTCAAACAATAACTACGTTTTTGTGGCCTTCACTGCAGAAGAATTAGGTCTTTTAGGTTCGAAGCACTTTATTAAAATGATAGATGTACCATTGGATTTATACAACTATATGATTAACATGGACATGATTGGTCATCTTGATTCAACTCAAAAAACATTGGTAATAAATGGAGTAGGAACTTCCCCAGCATGGAAAACAGTTCAAGAAGAGGTTAATTACTCCAGTAAAAAAATTGCAAAAATTAAAACAACCGAAAGTGGAATCGGATCATCTGATCATTCTTCATTCTACCTTGAAGGAATTCCTGCGGTACATTTCTTTACAGGACAGCACGAGTTCTATCACAGACCAACAGATGATGTTGAAATTATAAATTTAAATGGAACTGCTTTTGTAACGAGCTATATCAGTAGATGGTTATGTGAGATGGACAAACAAGGGAAGGTTGAATTTACAAAGACCAAGGACGAATCTCAAGGAAGGATGAGCTTTAAAGTGACTCTTGGAGTAATGCCTGATTACGTGTACGACGGAGAAGGAATGCGAATCGACGGAGTTAAGGAAGGGAAACCTGCACAACTTGCCGGTATTCAAAAAGGAGATGTCGTTATGAGTATGAATGGCATTGCAATTACCAATATGCAAGACTATATGAAAAGCCTAGGGAAATTAAATCCTGGTGATAAAATACCTGTTATTATTAGAAGAAACGATGAAGTAATTGAGCTTCAAGTTCAATTTTAAATTATGAAGCTTACCGAAACTATTAGTCCGAACAAAACCCTCTTTTCATTTGAGGTACTGCCTCCCCTAAAAGGGAAAAGTATTAATTCTTTGTTTAAAGCTATTGATCCATTGATGGAATTCAACCCTGCATTTGTGGATGTAACTTATCACAGAGAAGAATACATTCTTAAACAACGTGCTGATGGGAGTTATGATAAAATAAGCACCAAGAAAAGACCTGGAACTGTAGCCATTTGTGCTGCAATAAAAAACAAATATCAAGTAGAAGCTGTACCTCATATTATTTGCGGTGGCTTTAGCAAGGATGAAACTGAAAATGCATTGATAGACCTTAATTTTCTAGGAATTCAGAATGTACTCGCATTACGCGGAGATAATCTTCGAGAAGAGAGAAACTTCACCCCAGAAAAGGATGGAAATGCCAATTCATTGGATTTGATAAGACAAATCAATGATATGAACAACGGCATTTATTTGGACCAGGAGTTAGAAAATCCAACAGAAACAGACTTTTGCATAGGAGCAGCTGGTTATCCTGAAAAACACATAGATGCCCCTAACATGGAGTCCGACCTCAAATTCTTAAAACGTAAAGTTGATGCCGGAGCAGAATTCATCACTACTCAAATGTTCTTTGACAACCAAAAGTACTTTGAATACGTGAAACGATGTCGTGAGGCAGGAATCAATGTCCCTATCATACCGGGAATTAAACCAATTACTCGAAAAGCTCATTTCTATACGTTACCGAAGATATTTAACATTGATATTCCTGTAGACTTATACAACGAACTTGACAAGGCTAAGGATGATGCTGCTGCTCGAAAAATAGGAATAGAATGGTGTATTCAACAAACCAAAGAATTAAAGGCAGCGAATGTTCCAGCTATTCATTTCTACACCATGAGCTATGCTAGCTCTACCAAGGAAGTGGTATCACAAATTTTTTAAATGATTGGCATTGTAAGTAAGTCAACTGGAAGTTGGTATAAGGTTATCCTTAACAACCAAGAAGTTGATGCACGCTTGCGAGGTAAAATTAGAAATCAAGAATTAAAATCTACCAATCCCGTTGTAGTTGGAGATGAAGTAGTTTTAAGTGAAATAAACGATGAATATTTCATTGAAGAAATAAAAGAAAGGCATAACTGCATTGTGAGAAAGTCAAACAAGCTTTCGAAACAATATCAAGTGATAGCATCCAACATTGATCTAGCTCTTCTAATCATTACACCTACTTCACCCTATACTCCCCAAGGATTTATTGATCGTTTTTTGGTAAATGCTGAAGCCTACCACATACCCGTAACGATAATTATCAATAAAAGCGACATCGATAGTAAGAAAGCAAATAAATACAGAGATTATCTTTTAGACCTATACACTCAAATAGGTTATCCAATCTATTCAATGAGCTTCTTAAAAGCTGAAGACATTGTAAGAATCGAGCAAATAATTGAAAACAAAACCGTATTGGTTAGTGGTAATTCAGGTGTAGGAAAATCAACACTAATCAATCAGCTTGATGAAGATCTCAACCAAAAAATTGGCTCCATTTCAACATCGTACAATAAAGGTATGCACACCACTACCTTTGCACAGATGTTTCGACTCGGCGAGAACACTCGCATTATCGATACGCCTGGGATTAAAGATTTTGGTATTGTTCAGTTAGAAAAAAATATGATCTCACATTATTTTCCAGAAATGAAAATGATGCTAGAAGGTTGTAAATTTAATAACTGCATGCATCTTGAAGAACCTGGATGCAAAATTGTTGAAGCACTTCAAAACGAGGAAATTCATGAATCCCGCTATTTTAATTACATCGGGATATTGGATTCACTTTGATTTTTTAAATTTACATCCTTTTAAAGCAACCAAAGTCGTTAAGTTTGTGTCTAATAAGTATAATCACAATTTTTTTTAATGAAAAAACTCGTACTATTTCTCCTTGGCTTTACATTTTTTTCAGTATCACAGGCCGCAGTTGAAGGGGCAGAAATATCCTACAAACAACTTAATGTTGATTCAACCATTTATGAGATAACATTTAAGCTTTATCGAGAGTGCAGCAGTGTTGCCATTACCAATATTAATTCCAAAACAAGTATTTCATGCAATGGAACAGGAACGTCATCAACCCTAACACCAACTTTAACAAGTGTTGAAGACATTACATCCATCAATGGCTCCTTTTTAGGATGCAATCCTCCTAATACTTCTTTTTCTTCACATGGATTAGAAGTTCTCACGTTTAAGGACACCATTGATTTTTCAACGTCACCATTTTCATCATACTATAACTGTTCCGAAACGGTAATTTCTTATTCTGAGTGTTGCAGAAATGGGTCAATAAACACTGGCCCTGCTAGCTCAACTTTTTATACCTATGCATCACTATTTTTTAACAACTTTGATGGAAATACGAGCAGCACTTTTGATGAGAGACCCATTTTTGAAGTTCCTGCTTATCTACCAATTCATTATTACAACAAACAAGGAAATACAGACGGGGATTCTATATCATTTGACTTAATAGACCCACTAACAAGTTTTAGTTCGAGTGCTAGTTATTCAACTGCATACAAAAAAGATAAACCCATTACTCCATTTTACACTACTCCATTAACTTATCCTTACACAAATCCAAATGCAACCCCTCCGATAGGTTACTACTTCAACTCCAACACAGGAGATATGATTTTTACTCCGGCTGCATTAAATGAAAGATCGACTTATACAATTCGTGCAACTGAATGGAGACTCGATACAAGTGGTACTATGAAAAAAAGTGGAATAACACATCGTGAATTGAATTTAAAAACTATTTCAGGAAGTAATAATAACCTACCCGTATTCACCTCTTTAAATACATCTGCAAGCTCATGTTTGGGTGAATTTAATACCTTACAATTTGAGGTAGAAGACAAAACTTTGGTGCCCCCACCACCGCAAACAACTCCAGACCCTGACACCTTAGAAGTAGTTACTCTTTGCGATTACCCCATTACAGTAGAAATAGATACTCAAATATTTATCGCGTCAAATAAAACTATACTTAAAGGTAATATCTCTTGGCACACAGATTCTTTTACGAGTGTTCCAAGCTCATTTGACATTTTCATTAAAGTGTATGAGAGGAATACAGATGCTGCCTACAATTATGTCCAAAGAAAAATAACGGTTACCAATTATTTAAGACCTAAACTAAATATGCAATTGAACAAACTTGGATGTGGAGTCGTAGAGATTATTCCAACATTGGATACATTTAATGGCATTCCTTCAATTATCACCTATTCAATTCTAAATAATCTTGACAGTATTATTTACTCTGGGAATATTGCACCTAGTATCGGAAGAGACAGTGTTCGTTTAGATACCGGTGCATATACCATTCAATGTAGAAGCTCTTTTGCTTTAGCATGCGATTCAATAGTAGAGAGCCAAGTTTCAATAACAGAACAAGAGTCTTATACACTACCAAAAGAAACTGAGATTATTGCATGCTACACTTCTTCACAATTATTAAGTGTGGATTTGAAATGGGAAAAAGCAGAATGGAGCACTGGAGATACAACCCATGCAATTTCAGTATCCACTTCAGGTATATATTCTGTAGAGCTTACAGATAGCTGTGGTAATCAATATACCCACAATTTTTTAGTCACTTTTAGAAGCTTTGAATCAAATCAACCCGATACAACTGTTTGTTTCGGAACTCCTGTCAAATTCACTATTAAATCCGCTACTAATATTAGTTGGACTTGGCCAGATTTGAATACCGGTCAAGATTACGCTACTTCCGATAGTGGAGAACATATTCTAACACTTTATGATAGTGTTTGTAATTATACTTTCAATGACACCTTTGAATTGTTCAATATTTACAAACCAGTTGTAGATATCCCAATTTCTAATCTTGTTCTGTGTAAGGATAGTATACAACAAGTTTTTGCGAATTACAATGCAGGTTATACGTACTCTTGGACAAACGGATCTGATTCCAATTCAAGTATATTAACTTCCACTTCTCAGAAGCATTATGTTACGGCAAGTAACACCTGTGGTACCGATATCGACAGTATAACAGTAACGCAAAAACTACCCCCTTCTATTGACGTAGGCGGTGATTACATTATATGCAGAGGAGATTCCATTGTTCTGTCTTACATCAATAATTCAGATTACACTTATTCTTGGAATACAGGTGAAACAGGAACTAGTATAAAAGCCAAAGAAGAGAAATTTTATATCCTTACGGCAACAAATAGTTGTGGAATAGTTAATGATTCTTCCTATCTATTTGTGTTAGACACTCCAACTGTTTACCTTGGACCAGATACCGCAATTATTGAATTTGATATTGTCAATGTTAAAAACCGAACTCCCAGCAGATTCGCATCTTATTTATGGTCATTTGGTTCAAATGCAGACAATGCGGACCTAAAGCTTGAAGGAACGTACTGGCTAGAAGAAACCAATGTGTGCGGTAGCGATAGAGATTCAATTGTAATAACGTTTAAGCCAGTTGGTTTGGATGCAATAGAACAACTTGGATTTAAAGTTTATCCAAACCCTACTACCGAATACATCCAAATAGAAAACAGCTCAGGTAAGCCGGCTCATTTAACACTTCGAACTATTGTTGGTAAAGAAGTTAAAGCCATACCGCTATTCGGAAGAACAACAAAAGTTGACTTAGACGATTTGAGCACTGGCAAATATATTGTAGAAATAACTCAAGAAGCTAAAAAGGTAAATACCATTATTGTGATACAATAACAGCCAAAATTGTCAATGTTCAATTTGACTTTTACTTGCTGCTTTTTCTATTACTTCCCAAGTCTTATCGGGTAAAAGTTTAACTGAAGCAAGAAACAGATCATAGGGCATTTTAGAACCCCATTCTTTTGGCGATATGAATGAAAGAACTTTATTACCTTCTTTTTTATATAAATGATACAACTCATTTATTTGAGGTGTAAACTTCATTTCAGCCTCATAAATTCCATAAGAAACTTCTAGTCTCTGTTCAATTTCCTTGACTTGGCCCATAATCACTTCAGCTTGTTTTCTTAGTATTGCAATTTGCTGATTTGCTTGCTTTTGCATTGTTTCTACGGCCGAACTTTTTATCTTTCCTTTATCTTC
>JABDQY010000013.1 GCA_013042025.1 Bacteroidia bacterium | reverse complement strand
GTCAAAATCTATACTATAGTAGTAGATTTGCGGTCATAAAAATTACAATAAATTAATGAAAGTAACAGTAGTAGGAGCGGGTGCAGTTGGTGCAAGTTGTGCCGAATATATCGCTATTAAAAATTTCGCATCAGAAGTAACACTTATTGACATTAAAGAAGGTTTTGCTGAAGGTAAAGCTATGGACTTGATGCAAACAGCGTCGTTAAATGGTTTTGATACGAAAA
This sequence comes from Bacteroidia bacterium, assembly GCA_013042025.1. Taxonomy (GTDB): domain Bacteria; phylum Bacteroidota; class Bacteroidia; order NS11-12g; family UBA9320; genus UBA9320. The sequence continues at coordinate 11,222 of JABDQY010000013.1, read as the reverse complement.
TTACAGGTTGTACAAATGATTATACTAAGACAGCAGGAAGTGATGTAGCTGTTATCACAAGTGGTATTCCACGTAAGCCTGGAATGACTAGAGAAGAGCTTATTGGAATAAATGCTGGAATTGTGAAATCTGTTACAGGTAGTATTCTTGAGCACTCTCCAAACGCGATTATTATTGTTGTAAGTAACCCAATGGATACAATGGCGTACTTGGTTCATAAAGAAACTAATATCCCGAAAAATAGAATTATTGGAATGGGTGGTGCTTTAGATAGCGGTCGTTTTAAATATAGATTGGCAGAAGCTTTAGGCTGCCCACAATCTGATGTTAGTTGTATGGTAATCGGAGGACATAGCGATAAAGGCATGGTTCCATTGATTGGTAAAGCGACTCGAAACAGTGTAAATGTATCAGAGTTTTTAGGTGCAGAAAGAATGCAACAAGTTGTTGAAGACACTAAAGTAGGTGGAGCTACATTAACTGGGTTACTAGGTACAAGTGCATGGTATGCACCCGGTGCTGCAGTTTCTGAATTGGTTAAAGCTATTGCCTTAGATTCTAAAAAAATGTTTCCTTGTTCTGCTTTGCTGGAAGGAGAATATGGTTTAAATGACCTATCAATTGGCGTTCCTTGTATCTTAGGAAAAAATGGAATTGAAAAAATTGTTGAGGTTTCGTTAACCGATGCTGAATTAACTAAACTTCAAGAAAGTGCTGAAGGAGTTAAGAAAACAAATGGTCTATTAAACTAAGACCAACTAGAATAACTAATATAAAAGAGCTATTTATCATAGCTCTTTTTTTTGATTTAAGAATTGAGTCCTAACACTACAAAGGCAGTTTACTTTATGCTTGCAGCATCCTTGTTATTTGCATTCATGAATTTGATTGTAAAATATTTACAAGAAATTCCTGTAGCACAAATAGTGTTCATGCGTTCGATTGTAATGTTTGTGATGGTTGTTTTCTTGCTTTCTAAACGTAAACTTCAGCCATTTGGGAATAACAAGAAGCTCTTAATTTTAAGAGGAATATTTGGTACAACAGGAATTGCATTTTTCTTTTATACGTTGCATCAGATGCCACTAGCTTCTGCCGTAGTTGTGCATTACCTCACTCCAATAATTACTGTGCTAATTTCTGTGCTTGTGAGTAGAGTAAATGTAAAAGCCGTTCAGTGGCTCTTTTTTGGATTATGTTTTACCGGAATTTTTATAATCAAAGGCTTTGATGAACGTATTGATAGTCTTCCTTTAATTATTGGAATTTTAGGAACCATTGGTGCTGCGTCTGCTTATAATATTATTGCTGTTTTGAAACAAACAGAACATCATCTAGTAATAATGTTCTACTTTCCTCTAGTAACTATACCATTGGTTTTAATTTATATCTTTATTACTGGAGATTGGGTATGGGCTTCCAACCAAGAATGGGCTCTGTTATCAGTAATTGGTATACTCACTTATTTTGCTCAATACTTTTTAACCAAGGCATATCAAATTGGAGACGTAAGTAAAGTTTCAGTTATCTCTTACTTGGGAGTGGTGTACGCATTGGTGTTTGGTTATTATCTCTTCGACGAGTGGTATGAACCTATAGTAGTGGTCGGATTATTTTTGGTAGTTGCAGGTGTATTAGGGAATTTATTAACAAGGACGAAGACTATTCAATAATGGCATATTTTCTTGAAGCTTCATATCTAGACATCCAATTGAAGTGCCACCATTCTGAGGAAATCGTGCTAAAACCTGCTCTTATCATAACTGTTCTCAAAAGCTTACGATTATCAAATTGAATGAAGTTTAAAATGCTATCCGTCATCAACATGTATTCCCTATTTGTGTTTGCTGCTGGTCCGAAGTAATCAAAATCACTACCCATGTCAAGAAGTTTGCCATCTTGTTCACAAATGGTTAAATCTACTGCACATCCATAATTGTGAATTGAACCATTTTTAGGATTGGAAACATACCTAACCTTTTCCTTAAAAGGCATATCCAGTGAATTCCACATTTGTCTTTGAATTGATCTAGGCCTAACACCATTCCAAATTAACAAGGAGAGATTAGAATCTATTACTGTAAGATACTCTTGGGCTTGAGCAAGCTTATGTGCTGTTTCGTTTTGAAAGTATGCCTTGTTTAAGCATCCATACATATCAGTCCTCAAGAAGTTATTAATTGAGCTGTAACGAAGATTAACCTTAATTCTTGGGTCGATACTTTGAACATTTACAAGACCTCTATTGATGAGGGTATCTTCGAGTGAGCAAGTGCTGTCTTGAGTTTGTTTTACTATTTCCATAGTAACGTGCTCATTTACAGTCTTTTTTGATAAATCTCGACAACTAAACAAGCCCAAACATATAAGTAGTATAATAAATGGTTTAATCATTATTTCCGAATTGCAACTACAGGGTCCATTCTTGCAGCCTTTCTTGCTGGAGCTAAACCTGCAACTAAACCAATAAAAACGGAAATTCCAATTCCAGATAAGAAAATAGACATGCTAAAAAAGATTTTAAAATCGGAAAATTTAGATGCCAATAAACCGAGACCAATTACTATAACTATTCCGACTAATGCACCAACGATACATAAAAATATAGCTTCAATCAGAAATTGAGACATTATAAAATTACGCTTAGCACCTAGGCTTTTTTGAAGTCCAATAACTGGAGTTCGTTCTTTAACAGAAACAAACATAATGTTAGCTATACCGAAGCCTCCTACGAGCAGAGAGAATATTCCAATAATTACTGCAACTAAATCAATAACCCCGAATGTTTGATTTAGACTTTCTGAAAACATCGTAAGTTTATTAATCGCAAAATTGTCCTTGTCTTTCGGTTTTAGTTTGCGAATTGACCGCATAATTCGAGTTACTTCAACGTCTACTTGTTTCAGATCTATCTCTTCTTTTCCTTTAATAACAATAGAAGAGGACACTCCTCGAGTGTTGGGTTTAGCAAAGCGAGTTGCATATGCACCGGGAAGCACAATTACATCATCATATTGTTGACCTCCAATTGAATTTCCTTGTTTTTCGAGAATCCCAATAACAGTAATTTTCGAGCCATTTAGCTTGATCTCTCTGCCTAAAGGGTTGTCACCATGATAGAGGTTAAGGGCAATGTTATAACCTAAGATTGCAACGTTCTTACCCTTATTGTTTTCAAAGCTTGTGAAACTTCGTCCGTATATGATATCCCACTGATTTATCTCGAAAAAGTCGCCAATTACAGCAGTAACTTTAACTCCTGAAATTTCCTCAATTTTAGATTTAACTGTATTGTTTCCAAACTCATAAAAGAATGCTGTTTGTTTAATTAAATCTTGATTTCCTTCATCTGCGATTCGTTTGTATTCCTGGATAGAAGCTTCAGGTCTATTCATGTAATCCCACCATTGGTAGGATCCACCAAATCCCCATGGCCATTTTTGGATGTAAACAATTTTATCGCCCATCTTGTCTACATTGCTTCTAATGTTTTGTTCCAGTGAATGTGTAGCCGTAAGAATAGCAACAATGCAAAATATACCTATCGTGATTCCCAAAACAGATAAGAAGCTCCGCAATTTATTAGCTCTTAAAAAATTAGAAGTAAGCAATACTGCTTCACGTATATGGGTAAAAAAATTCACGCTTAGTAATTGTGCGAAAATTAGCAACTAGCTTTTAATAAGTTAGCTCAACTCGACTAAATCGATTTTTTATCGATAGTATAGGCAACTTCAAAATGGAGATAAAGAATGGATAGTTATTAAGCACATCTTATTCAATTGATGATAAGACAAATAATACTTGACTTCGCCTTTAAAAAAGCTTACTTTCGCAGCCTTTTTTTAGAACATTTTTGCATTAGAAAATATACATGAAATTATCAGAATTCCACTTTGAACTAGACCCTAAGAGAATTGCTAAAAACCCACCTTACAATCGTGATGAATGTAAGCTTATGGTTGTAGATAAAGCTACAAAAACAATAGAGCACAAGATGTTCAAGGATATTCTTGAAGTCTTTGATGAAGGGGATGTAATGGTTCTAAATGATGCTAAAGTCTTTCCTGCACGTTTATATGGAAACAAGGAAAAAACTGGGGCGAAAATTGAAGTATTTCTTTTAAGGGAATTAAATCAAGAATTAAGACTTTGGGACGTTCTTGTGGATCCTGCTAGAAAAATACGTGTTGGTAACAAGTTATTTTTTGGCGAGGACGAGTTAGTTGCTGAGGTGATTGATAACACAACATCTAGAGGTAGAACGATCCGTTTTCTTTTCGATGGAACTGATGAAGAGTTTAAAAGTGTGGTATATAAATTAGGTCATACTCCAATTCCAAAATATTTAGACAGAGATGCTACAGCTGAAGATGCAGAAAACTATCAAACAATTTTTGCAGAAAAACCAGGAGCTATTGCTCCACCAGCAGCAGGATTGCATTTCACAAAAGCATTGATGATGCGTCTAGAGATTAAAGGTGTGAAATTTGCAAATCTTAATTTAAATATAGGTCTTGGAGCATTCAGACCAGTAGAAGTAGAAGATTTGACGAAGCACAAAATGGATTCAGAACATTTCGTAATAAAACAAAGCACTGCAGATACGGTAAATGAGGCTAAAGCAAATAAAAAACGTGTTTGTGCAGTTGGTTCAAGTGTTATGCGAGCATTGGAGAGTTCAGTTTCTGCATTTGGGAAATTAAATCCTGATGACAATTGGACAGATAAATATATTTATCCTCCATACGAACCAAGAATAGCAAATTGTTATTTAACTAACTTTCACGAGCCACAATCCACGCTAATGATGTTAACATCAGCATACTTAGACGACCATAAGCTTGCTATGGAAGTGTATGAAACTGCCATAAAAGAAGGGTATAATTTCCTTTGTTATGGAGACGCTTTATTAATCAAATAAGGGTGCGGCACAGATTTTGTGTACAACTAGTTGCAGTATTCGTGTTAATATTGTAGTACTACAATGGAAATTATTTCTATAATATCATTAGCTATATTAGGCTATTTATTAGGTTCTCTCCCTAGCAGTGTATGGGTTGGGAAGGCTTATTATGGTGTAGATGTTCGCGATCACGGCAGCGGAAATGCTGGAGCTACAAATACTTTCAGAGTTTTCGGAAAAGAAATAGGTTTCATCGTATTGTTTCTTGATATTATTAAAGGTGTAACAGCAGCAAGTTTGGTCCACTTCTTAGGATTTGTAGATCCTGGAACAGAGCAATTTATTAATCTGCAGTTGTTGTTTGGACTACTAGCAGTTGTTGGGCATATATTTCCAGTTTTTGAACATTTTAGAGGAGGAAAGGGAATCGCAACTCTCTTTGGAATGCTAATTGGTATTCACTACGTGCTTGCACTAGCTTGTTTGGCATTATTTATTGTAGTGTTATTGCTTACTAAATATGTATCCTTAAGTTCTATTTTGGCTACAGTTGCATTTCCAGTACTTACAATATTTGTATTTAAAAGAGATGAGCCGTTGCTTATAGCATTTGGAATTGCAGCATCAATATTGGTTATACTTACACATAAAAAAAATATACTCAGACTACTAAACGGAGAAGAAAGTAAAGCAAAACTATTTACCCCTAAACCATGATGATTTGGAACACTAAAACAGAAGAACTAGAAGAAGTTGCAGTATTAGAGAACGTAGATTCCGGTGCAGCACTTGTTTTACACAATGACGAGGTTAATTCATTCGACCATGTCATTGATTGCCTCATGAAATACTGCAAGCACACGGCAGAACAAGCAGAACAATGCTCTCTAATTGTGCATTATAGAGGAAAATGCAACGTAAAAAATGGTTCAACCATTTTATTAAAACCTATTTGTGAAGCACTTTGTAGAAAAGGATTAAGTGCAACTATAGAAGAGCTTTAATATTGCTCTTTTTCATTAGGGAAGTCTCTAGACTTAACATCAGTTATGTATTGACCTACCGCCCCTTTTATTTCATCGTATAGATTAAGGTATCTTCGTAAAAAGCGAGGTGAAAACTCCTTTGTTATTCCAAGCATGTCATGCAATACCAATACCTGGCCGTCTACATCATTTCCAGCACCAATACCAATTACAGGAATTTTTACAGATGCCGCAACTTCTTTGGCAAGCTTAGCAGGTATTTTTTCAAGCACTAACGCAAAGCACCCTGCTTCTTCAAGTAGTAACGCATCTTTTTTTAATTTTTGGGCTTCCTCTTTTTCTTTAGCACGTACTGTGTATGTCCCAAATTTATAAATGCTTTGAGGGGTTAATCCCAAATGTCCCATTATTGGTATTCCTGCTGATAATATCCGTTTAACCGATTCTATTACTTCAGACCCCCCCTCTAGTTTAACCGAGTGAGCACCACTTTCTTTCATGATTCGAATAGCACTCCTAAGAGCTTCGCTACTATTTCCTTGATAGCTACCAAAGGGAAGGTCAACAACAACCAACGCTCTATCAATAGCACGAATTACAGATTGTGCGTGATAAATCATGTGGTCTAGCGTGATGGGTAAAGTAGAATCATGCCCAGCCATCACATTAGATGCTGAATCACCAACTAAAATCACATCAATACCTGCATCATCAATTATTCTTGCATAAGAAAAATCGTAAGCAGTAAGCATTGAGATTTTTTCCCCACGCGTTTTCATCTCTTGTAATTGATGGGTGGTTACTTTTTTTATATCTTTTTTGGCAGTACTCATAAAGTTACTCTCTAATATTTAGCATGTATTTTAAACGATCGATTTCACGAAGAAGAACTTCATTGTCTTTCTTGAGTCCAGCATTAACTGCTTTTATATCGGCCGATTCTTGTTTTAAGTCTTTGTTTTCTTTTTTAAGCTCAGCTAGAATTGTAGTTAGGTTTAGAACCAAATCTCCATTGCTACCTTTCTCAATATCTTCTTTAACTGATTCTAAATATACAAGTCTTTTCTGAGCTTTTCGTAACTCTGATGAAGTAGAGTCTAACTTATGCGTTAGTATTTGGTTGTTTATTTGGTATTCTTGAGCTTTCGTAACCAATGTTGTATCGTAGTTAAGCATTGATCTACATTTATCGTTTTCCTTTTTTAAATTGTTTATTTCAATTTGTTGCTCGTCTATTTTTGCTTTGAACAAAACAATCACTTCTTGAAATGATGGGTCGGAAATAGAACCTCCCCCAGAGCTATCTGATCCACCAATTTCTTGTTCTATAACTCCTTTTTTCTTCTTTTTAACCAATACATCATATACCAACAATTCAGAAGATGCATTCACATAGAATCCAACCTTACCTTCAACAAACTGATTGTCGTATGCTGTATAGACATGCTTATTATTAATGTATAAATCGTAGTATCCTCCTTCAGTAACAACTCTTATTTCATTTCTGCCTTTTTTGTTTATAGCTGATGATTTAACCCAACCTTGTTCTTTGGGTGTGCCACTTAAATAACGCAATTGATTATCAAATAACTTACTTATTTTAAACCTTTTCTTGCTATTAATTTCAAACACAATGGCTCCGTTACCTGCACTTTGTCCGTGCAATACAAGACCACCTGAAGCTTTCTTATTCTTAGTTCTAACCAACAATATGTTAGCTCTTATTTCAAAAGATGATATATCGTTCTCTAATTTTGCATAAGAAATAGAGTAAGAGTTATCGTTTATTCGCTTCAAACGATATTGATCGTTTTCAACTATAAAGAGTTCGAGTGCATTGTACTTTTGGGGAAAATTGTATTGATTGCTAACAAAGTTGTCATGCAGCACCGTATCTTGAAATTTCGTAAACACATTTTGACCCTTTGTTAAAAGTGACAAACTAATTATGATGGCAAATGATATAATTCTCATTTTATTTATAAAGTTTGCAAAGCTAATTTAAAATTATGCAAAAAACGATTTGGTTATTGATGGGTGCACTCTTTTTAGTGATAGGAATATCTTCATGTGACAATGAATTGGATGTTTCAGCGGATTGGAAAGAGATTGCAGTAATCTATGGAGCCCTTAATCCTACCGATGCCAGCCAGTATATTAGAATTCAACGTGCTTATTTAGATGAGAAAAGTGGTGCATTATCATTCAGCCAAATAGCTGACTCGTTGTATTTCGATACGTTAGATGTTACTGTTGATGAATTTCACAATGGTGCATACTCAAAAACCTTTGTTTTGAATAAGATTGATGGAAATACTATTGGGTTGTCAAAGGATTCCGGTGTTTTCGCATCTGATGTTAATTACCTGTATGAGTTAGATGAACCAATTAAAGCATCTAGCTTTTTTAATAACTATTCATACGTGCTTACAGTTCAAAATCCGAATACTGATTATTTGGCAATAAGCAACACAATTTCTGTAGGCAATGCAGAAATAACATCTCCCATTAATCATAATCTGATTCTAGAATTGCAAATTCCCAATGATACTAACAACGTAATGGTTGCAAAATATCAAGAAGGAAAATTCGCTAGAACTTATGATATGGTAATATCCGTTCATGTGCTAGAGGTTAATAAACTAGATACAACACAAACAGTGTTGAAGACACTGGATTGGAAATTATTTGGTAATCTCAGAACCGCATCGCTAAATGGTTTTGCTAAAGCTACTAGGGTTATAAATACAAGAGGGTTTTTTTATACCCTTCAAAATGGTCTTGAAGAAAATGATGATATATACAGAAGACTTGTAGGATATGATTTAAGACTCTATGGAATTGCGGACGAATTCTATACCTACATTAATGTAAATAAACCGTCAATTGGTATCATTCAAAAGAAACCAGAATATACCAATATATCAAATGGCTTTGGATTGTTCTCATCTAGATACATAAATGCATACCGAAATTTAAAGTTTCATGCGAGTACTAGATCTGCTGTAATGCTGTCAAATGATACGAAAAACTTAGGTTTTGTTTCGTATTAATGTCGTTTTGGCAGTATTTTTTTAGTCCAATACTGACAATTTCTTAATTTTTATAAGTGGCATATAAGTTGTTTCATGTTTTCTAAATAAATCGAAATTTAGAAAATGAGTAAAGTAATAGGAATTGACTTAGGAACAACAAACTCTTGTGTTTCTGTGATGGAAGGTAATGAGCCAGTTGTTATTCCAAATAGTGAAGGTAGAAGGACTACACCATCTATCGTTGCATTTATGGACAATGGCAATGGAGAACGTAAAGTTGGAGATCCAGCAAAAAGACAAGCAATTACAAATCCACAGAATACGATTAGTTCTGTTAAACGTTTTATGGGTACCCGTTTTAGCGAGGTAGCTGATGAAGCAGGTAAAATGCCATATAAAGTGGTAAAAGGAGACAATGATACACCAAGAATTGTAATTGGTGATAGACAATATACTCCTCAAGAAATTTCAGCTATCACACTTCAAAAAATGAAGAAAACTGCTGAAGATTATTTAGGTACAACTGTTGATAGAGCTGTTATTACAGTTCCAGCATATTTTAACGATAGCCAAAGACAAGCAACGAAAGAAGCTGGTGAAATCGCTGGTTTAAAAGTTGAGCGTGTTGTAAATGAGCCTACAGCTGCGGCACTTGCATATGGTTTAGATAAAAAAGATGTAGATCAAAAAATTGCAGTATATGATTTAGGGGGAGGAACATTTGATATCTCTATCCTTGAATTAGGAGATGGTGTATTTGAAGTAAAATCAACCAATGGTGATACTCACCTAGGAGGGGATGATTTTGACAGAGTTATCATGGATTGGTTAGCTGAAGAGTTTATGGCTGACGAAAAAATGGACTTGAGAAAAGATCCAATGGCACTTCAAAGACTTAAAGAAGCTGCTGAGAAAGCAAAAATTGAACTTTCAAGTTCAACTCAAACTGAGATTAACTTACCTTATATAACAGCTACAGATAGCGGACCTAAGCACTTAGTTAGATCAATGTCTAGAGCTAAATTTGAGCAATTAGCAGATGACTTGATTCGCAGAAGCATGGAGCCTTGTAAAAAAGCATTGAGCGATGCTGGATATACAGCTGCTGATATTGATGAAGTAATCTTAGTTGGTGGTAGTACACGTATTCCTAGAATACAAGATGAAGTTCAAAAATTCTTTGGAAAAACTCCATCTAAGGGTGTTAATCCCGATGAGGTTGTGGCAATTGGAGCTGCAATTCAAGGAGGTGTTTTGACAGGAGAAGTTAAAGATGTGTTGTTACTAGATGTAACTCCATTGTCTTTGGGTATTGAAACATTAGGAGGTGTATTTACAACTCTAATTGAATCAAATACAACAATTCCTTCTAAGAAATCTCAAGTATTCTCAACGGCTGCAGATAATCAACCAAGTGTTGAAATTCACGTGTTGCAAGGAGAGCGTTCAATGGCAAAAGACAATAGAACAATTGGAAGGTTCCATTTAGATTCTATTCCACCAGCAAGAAGAGGAGTACCTCAAATTGAAGTAACCTTTGATATAGATGCAAACGGTATCTTAAACGTAAGTGCAAAAGATAAAGGCACTGGAAAAGAGCAAAATATTCGAATAGAAGCGAGTTCTGGATTAAGTGATGAGGAAATCGAAAAAATGCGTAAGGAAGCAGAAGCAAATGCAGATGCGGACAAGGCAGCAAAAGAAAGCATCGATAAATTGAATACTGCAGATAACCTAGTGTTTACTACAGAAAAGCAATTAGAAGAATACGGTGATAAAATTCCAGAAGATAAAAAATCAGCAATTGAAGCTGCTAAAGAGGACTTGAAAAAAGCCCACGAAGCACAAGATATGGCTGGTATTGATACTCACATGGAAACATTGAATAAAGCTTGGGAAGCTGCTTCTCAAGACATTTATGCTGCTCAACAAGAAGCGGGTGCAGATGCAGAAGCTCCTGGAGCAGAAGCAAATGCAGGTGGATCTGAAAATGGTGAAGCCAAAGATGTAGAAGATGTTGACTTCGAAGAAGTGAAATAATTTTAATAATAAACATTAATGAATCCCCTTAGCTTCAGCTAAGGGGATTTTTTTTGCAACCATTTAAGCATTTTGGGTCTAAATAATAAAGAAACTACATGTTGTAGTATAAAAGCCAATCGATCAGAGCAATCTGAATTGCCTATGAAAAACGTAAAACCTCTTGATTATCAAGAGGTTTTTTTGTACAACCTTTTAAAAGTACATTGCGTCTCTCTAACATATCAATGATGAATTCTATTAAAGCGATGATTT
>JABDQY010000192.1 GCA_013042025.1 Bacteroidia bacterium | reverse complement strand
CAACCAAGCAATTAAAGCTAGATTTTGTTAAAGTGCAATTTCCGGATATCTATGGTCTTGCAGTGGATGGGAACACGGGTGTTGCTGTAGATAACTTTGCAATGCGGGTCAGCTCAGCAATCGGTTTTGATAAAATGGACAAATCCATTTATCATCAGCAACTAAATGATTTGAATGTACGCTGTATCATCTTACAATACGGCATTAATGTGGTACCAACTATTAGATCAGACTATGGATACTATAAGAACATATTGGTGAAGCAATTAAATAGTATTAAATCGGCTTATCCAGGAGTTAGCATTATTGTTATCGGACCTTCTGATATGAGCAGAAATAGTGGTGGAAAGTATATTTCATATAATAATATTCCTTTGATTAACAATGCAATGAATCAAGCGGCTTTCGAAACTGGTTGTGCATTTTGGGACCTATATGCGGCTATGGGCGGGGAGAACTCAATGTCTGCATGGGTTAAAAAAGGGTTAGCTCAAAAAGACTATACCCACTTTAGTTTTAAAGGAGCAAAATATGTGGGTGAAATGTTATTTGAGGCAATTCTAGAACAGGTGCAAAACCAAGGTCAGTCTAGCTTACCGGGTTTAGCTCAATAGTGTAAGAGTAGTCTTCACTGTTTTTTTCATGTAGAAACTTTGAAATAGCTTCTTCTTTACTCGTTGCTATAAAATATGATTTATAGGTGTTGTTTTCTCCTGACTTTGTCCATGTAATTGTATAGGAGTTTTCAGCTGAATTATTTTTTGATTCAATATACGCCAGCATTTTGGTAAGACAATCAATTGAGCTTGTTCCAAATACGGTATGGAATAACATATACTCTTTGTGTTTATTGTTGTAGGTTAATAAATTCAAACGGATAGTTTCTTCATCAGACATAATGTTCACATGGTAGTCGAAATGGCTACTGACACCGTTGTCATCATTTAAGATGTTATAAATGCTGTGTTGCAATTGTAATTGCTCTAGTTTTTTGTCAAAAGACTTTGTCATTATCTTACTTTTGGTGGCGTAAAATTACAAGATTGTATGGAATTGACCCCAGAATATTTCATGAAACAGGCTCTTCGACAAGCGGAGCAAGCATTCGCAGAAGATGAAGTTCCAATTGGTGCAGTTATTGTAGCCAATAATCAAATCATCGGAAAAGGATATAATCAGGTTGAGAAGCTTAATGATCCAACTGCCCATGCCGAAATGCTGGCTATCACCGCTTCCAGTTCTTACTTGTCTTCAAAATACTTAAATGAATGTGAGCTCTATGTTACAATAGAACCATGTGTTATGTGCTATGGGGCTATTAAAAACGCTAGAATAGGTAAGTTAATAATTGGTTGTTTAGAGCCAAAACACGGGTTTAGTAATTTTGTACAAGACTCTGACAAAATAGATGTTTCACATGGCGTACTTAAAGAGGAATCTAAAATACTCATGCAAACATTTTTTGAAAGAAAGAGATAAAATGATATATTCGTTTTCCAAGTAACTACTGAAGGTGAGAATGTTGAGCCGTGTTTTTATTAATTATAAACACGTACAATGAGCAAAGCATATCACACGAATCAATCGGTAAAAACTTCTTTTTCATTAGAATTTTTTGGGACCAATGGCAGTGCAACTATTACTGGAACGCCAATAATTCTGGTTACAAAAATCATCACTTCTTGTGGAAAAAGCAAGTGGGGGTTACTTCACCAGAACTAGGTTCAATAGTTTATTCTCCTTTTAATTTTTATTTATATCGCTCAAGATATCATAGAGGAATTGATTCTCTCAAATGATAATTGAATTCGCTAGAATCGTATAACAGCTGTACCTTTTACACCAAACGGTTTAGCTCCGGGCTTATCGAGATACGTAATTCTATGAATAAAATCTACTCGAATAAACCGAAGAATATTTTCTATACCATATCCCAATTCAAGATAGGGTTTTCCATTAACAAAGAAATTCGGATTGGTATATCCCAATTCTGTTTTGGGCATCAAGCTTTGGTTGGATGTACTTAGACCTCCATATACAGCTTTGGTGTTTATAAAACTTCTTAGCTTAAATCGTTTTGCAAGCGGAATACGGTTCATTATCAAGCCATTAAACTGGTGTTCATAATCCAAGGAAACATATTGATCTGCTGCAAATTCAAAGTAGTTCATCATATTGTAAAACCGCTTATTGCTAAAAAAAGATTCATTTCCTTGCATTACAAATAAGCTTGGATACGGTGCATTTCCAAAAGTTTTATATGCCTTAATTGTATACTCAAAAGTTCCTATGTTTCCTAGGCTATTAAACTGCCACAACTCCAAACCTACTTGATCAAAATTAAAGTCCCCTCCAAGAATGTCTTTAAAGCTTTTTGTGTAATCTAGTGATAACACGGGAGCTTTTAAATTACCAAGACTGTATCTATTTGTGCGACGATAGATGAATTGTTCTTTATGAGAAAGTCTTCCTCTCAAATTGATAGATGTAATGTCATAGTCTGTTTTTATTTCAGGGTTAGCAGGGTTGTTTTGATTACTAACATAGCCGAAATTAAATTTTCCTATTTCTTCAAATTGAAAGGATTTATGCGTTAAACTTATGTTTTGAGTATAACCTTTCGCAAGCTCTTTTTCAAACCAAACTCGCTTCACAAAACTCCTATTAAGTCGATCTGTACCAAGCATAGCAAAAGCTTCAAATACGGCTGTAGTTCCTTGATCTTCATCCGTTAAACCAATTAATTCAACATCATTCTTGACGTAAGCTCCAATCTTGGCCCATTTTTTTCGACTTATTACATAGTCTGCAAATGCCCCATATTTAAATTGTTCGTCTTTAAAACCATAGGCACCATATGCCCGAAACGCAAAGTCTTCACTAAAAGCAGGGCTTGTTCTAAATCCTAATCGTGTCCTTATTCCTTCTAGTTGATTGAATCCCAGGAGGTAGTAGTACGGTCCGAGTTCTATTTTATTTGCTGGTATATGTCCTTCAACTATAATTTCTACTATATCAATATAGGTTTTAACTAAAGGTTGATTCTTGAGTGAATCTACCATTTGATAGATTTTTTTATCTTCTGTAGTTATTTGTTCGTGTCTAGCGGTATCCCAATATAATTCGGTTTTGTCAAATGATGATTGATCAACTGATATCTTTTCTTCATAGAACGGGAGTTCTTGAACATTGTTAATTTTAATATCTTTAGCTGAGTTATAATATAGCCCAATCATACCTAGCGTGTTGTTAGTAAGTTCTGCTATATCAATAAGTACTCGTGTTTTATTTGGAAGCCAGTAAGTGGGTTCAACCTCGGTAAACTCTTGTTGAATTTTTAATTTTTCAATAAAATTCAAGTTCGCTTCTCTCGTAATTTCTAAGCTGAGCCGCTTTATTGCATAGTCATGTGCTGTTATCCAAATCATTCCACGGAAGACCAAGTCCTTGGGGTTTTTAGGATCCACTTGAATTTGATAACAGGGCTTACCATCAATTGCTAAACTGTCCCTTAAATTGAAATAATAGTAGGATGCTGCTTGAGTTGATAATGGAGAAATAAAATCCTTGTCCAGTATATACAGGTTGTTTTCATAAAAATTGTATTGTTGGAATGTAGATCCCAAAATTTGGGAAACATAGCTTTCGTCTCCAACACCAACACCTTGAAGCTTGGTTGCTTTAATCACCTCCTTTGTTCTTCTAGGAAACTTTCTATAATAATAATCGCTAACGGTTTCAGAAACAAAAACAGGAAGTACTTTTTTAGATGAGGTATCGCTAAAAGATGAAACTGTGTCAAACAGCGGCTCCATTGCTTTGAATATTTTACGCTTCTTGAATTTATCAGTAACATTGTCAACAGCTAATTGAACTTTGCTGTAAGCCTCGTATTCGTAAAACTCAATCTTCTCAGGATTATATTCCTTTTTTCTTTTCCTTGCCTGTTTCATTATCCGATCAGCCGGATTAATTCCACTTGGTTTCACAACGAACTCGCTAAAAGTACTAGCGGCTTCGTTTAGGCTGAAATCAATGGTTTGTTTTTGGTTGTGAACTACAGCTTTACGAACACTTTCATAGCCCATGTAGTCTGCAACTATGCTGTCAATTCTGACATCTGTCCTAATGGTATAGTAGCCATCAAAATCAGATACTGCACCAGTATTAATGTTAGTTCCTCGTATTGTTACGTAGGGTAGAGGATCTCCCGAAACACCATCAGTAACTCTACCGCTTATCACTGTTTGAGCAGTCGCAAATGAAATTGAGCTAAATAGCAGTAAGATTTGAAGTACGTGTTTCACGATTTATTATTGGCAATTATAACTAAATCTAAAGTCTATTTATTGCAAAAATGCTAACGTAGCGTTAAAAAACGCCTCTGGTTGTTCTGCATGTACCCAATGACCCGCATCAGCAATAGACTCAAAAGAAACGTCGGTAAAAACCTCCTCAATTTCTAATTTGTCAGAATCTGAAATGTAACCTGATTTTGCTCCATCGATGAAGAGAGTTGGGAGATTTATTAACCAATGAAAGTCCAATTCATCTATCATTTTTGGATAGAACGCTTCAATTGATGAAATATTTAGTTTGAGTTTGTAACCACGATCTGCTTTTTCGAGATTTTTTAGTAGAAATTGGCGAATTGAAAAATTGCTTTCAACTTTAGTTAGAGCTTGGTCCGCATCTTTTCTCGATTCACATTTCGAAAAATCGATTGATTTGAATGCTTCGAAGTAGATGATATGGCCTGGCCGATACTTCTTTGGTGCAATATCAACGATGATAAGTTTATTTAACTTATCTGGATGTAAATCAGCAAATTTCATGGCTGTTTTTCCACCCATGCTATGTCCAAGAATTGAAGCTTTTTCAATTCCCAAATCCGACATTAACAAAGCAAGGTCTTCAGCCATAAGTTCGAAGCTCATAGCATCAGTATGTGGACTTTTTCCATGATTTCGCTGATCAACTGTAACAACATTAATGTGCTCAGATAACTTTCTGGCTATATTATGCCAGTTGTCTAGCATACCAAAAAGTCCATGAAGAATAAAAAGGTACTCGGTTGAGTTTGAGCTGGGATATACCTTGTGAAATAGCTTTACAGCCATTATCCTAGGATATCTTCTACAGGAGTATATGGAAGATCAAAAGCTTCTGATACACCCTTGTAGCACACTTTACCCTCAACAACATTAAGCCCAAGTCTTAATTCCTTGCTATCCTTACACGCCTGTTTCCATCCTTTGTTTGCTAATTGAATTGCATATGGAAGAGTTGCATTTGTAAGTGCAAGAGTTGATGTGTATGGTACTGCTCCTGGCATATTAGCTACCGTGTAATGAATAACATCATCAATAACATATATTGGATCTTCGTGAGTTGTTGGCTTCGTAGTTTCAAAGCAACCACCTTGATCTACAGCAACATCTACCAACACCGTTCCCGGACGCATGTCTTTTAACATATCTCTAGTAATCAAATGCGGTGCTTTAGCTCCTGGGATTAAAACAGCACCGATAATAAGATCAGCAGTTTTTATCGCTTCTCGGATGTTATATTCATTTGAATAAACGGTATCTACATTTTCTGCCATAATATCATCTAGCTGTCTGAGTCTTGGAAGAGAGATATCCATCATGGTAACGTGAGCACCTAGTCCTGCAGCCATTTTAGCGGCTTGAGTTCCAACGATACCGCCTCCAAGTACTAGCACTTCTGCTGGTTTGACACCTGGAACACCGCCAAGTAAAACACCTCTGCCACCCATTGGCTTTTCAAGATATTTAGCACCCTCTTGTGTACTCATTCTACCAGCAACCTCACTCATTGGTACCAGTAATGGTAAGCTTCTATCTGCTTTCTCTACTGTTTCATAAGCTAGACATACAGATTCATTGGCAATCATTGCATGTGTTAAAGGCTCATAACTAGCAAAGTGAAAATAGGTAAATAATAATTGGTCTTTTTTAATTAAAGAATATTCTGGTTCAATTGGCTCTTTTACCTTAACTATCATTTCTGCAATAGCATAGACTTCCTCTATTGTTGATTTCAAAAAAGCACCAGCATAAACATATTGTTCATCCGTAAATCCACTACCGTCACCAGCAGTTGACTGTACGTATACTGTATGGCCATGTCTAACAAATTCTGCAATACCAGCTGGGGTTACTCCAACTCTATTCTCATTGTTTTTAATTTCTTTAGGTACACCAATTATCATTTTGAATATTTTTAAAGTGCGGCAAAAGTAGTTTATTTGGTAAATGATTTAATTTTTTTTAATGACAATTATATTGGTTAAATTGCTTGATGCTCAAATTACGCTTTTTGTCAATTCTACTTGTATTATGGGGATGCGAAGAAGACCCTTTCTTCAATTCATGTAGGACTAATAGCTCGGCCATTTCTCCCAGTATTGCCACAGCTGATTCAATTCGCATTTTTATGCCAACTGCATTTACTCCAAACGGAGATGGATTAAACGATAATTTTTATCCAACCGGGGGAGGAATCGAGTCTTTCACAATTGTTATTACACATGGGAATACTGATGTTTTCAGCGGCACAAAAGATGAAAAATGGAACGGTACAGACAAGAAGAATAATACCTATCAAGGAAATTATGACTACGAGATTAATGTTGTTTCAATGAAGAAAAAGAAGTTTAACGTTTCAGGTACAGTTAGTTTAATTACAGACCCATCAATCGATGTGTGTCTTTGTCGTTTTTAAGATATGATTGATCCTTGGCAAGGCTTTGTTCAACCATCAGTAGAGCGTTGCAACTAAACGAAATATTTTACTTCAGTAACTTCTGAGC
>JABDQY010000168.1 GCA_013042025.1 Bacteroidia bacterium | reverse complement strand
GTATTAGAGCCAGGGGTGTTGTACTTAGGAGTAACTGAAGAGTATACAGAAACGCATGCTCATATACCTTTTTTAGAAGGGAAAAGTAGCACAGGTCGATTAGGGATTGATATTCATGCCACCGCTGGAAAAGGTGATGTTGGATTTTGCAACACATGGACTTTGGAAATTTCTTGTACTCAACCTGTACGGGTCTATCGTGGAATGCCAATTGGGCAATTAATCTATTTTGTTGTAGAAGGTGAAATTGAAATAATGTACAACAAAAAGAAAAATGCGAAGTACAACAACCGAACAATTAAACCGGTTGAAAGTATGATGTGGAAGAATAAGTTCTAGTTGATTAGATTCACGTACTAGTTTATCAAAAAGTGATTATAACATTTCCTGTTTTTTCACCGGTCATTACATAGTCGTATGCTTTGGCCAAGTTCTCAAGCCTATACTCTCGATCAATCACAGGATTAAACTCTCCGCTTTTTAACAGATTTCTAGTATACGGGATTGTTTTTTGCTTATTGTAAGGAATTGGAAAAATTACCTTTTTACTTTGTATTGTAGTCCACATAGGAAGAAAGATGTTTTGAGAATAGGGCCCAAGTTCAGAAGAAATGTAGATACCCTTTTCTTTCAATAAAGGTTTACACTTTCCAAAAGTACTTTTCCCTACCGCATCAAATATGAAATCATATTGAATATCATCATTGGTGAAGTCCTCTTTGGTATAGTCATAAATTTTATCAGCACCTAGCGACTTAACAAGTTCAACATTTTTAGTGTTACTGGTCACTGCAATTTCCACATCATATTGTTTTACAAGTTGCAGAAGAGCAGATCCAATTCCTCCAGTTGCACCGTTTATTAGGATTTTTTGACCAGGTTGTATTGCTACTTTGTGAATAAAAGAATATGCATAATGAGCTCCTTCTAAGCTTGCTGCAGCTTCCTTATATTCTATATTTTCTGGGATAAAAAATAGGTCATCTTCAGAAACTGAAAGGTACTCAGCTTGTGATTCTGAACCTTGGTCATTAAACCCAAATACTCTGTCGCCAACTTTAAACTTCTTTGTAGTTTTTCCAATTGCAGTTACTTCACCAGCAAAATCAGTCCCTAATGTTACTTTTCGGGGTTTAAACAATCCCAACACAAATCGCATAATGAAGGGTTTTGCGGTAAGATTGGCACAATCAGTTCTATTCACCGTTGTTGCATGAACTTTGATTAAAACTTCATTTTCTCCAGGAACTGGTGTGTCAATCTCCTCAATTTTAATTTGGTTTGGGAGACCATATTTTCTGCGGATAGAGGCTTTCATTTTAGTCTAATTTTTTTCTGATTTATTGTAGAGGACTGGCATTTGTCCTTTCCATTTATTCCATAGCTCATCTTCGGTGATAAGTGACGCCATAAAATGCCCCACGTTAATTCTACTGGTTTTGCCTGCATCAAATATAGCACTTCGAATAGGTGATGGATAAGCTTGATATTCAGTAACCTTTTCTTCGTCAGTTAAATTGTCCGGTCTAATAGCTACCCATTCAATGTTATCATTATTTTGGCTAATTTCGGTACGCAAATAGTCTGCAGCATTTTCGTTATCTACATGCGGAGGCAATAAGAATCTAATTATTCCTACTACAATCTTTTCACCAAGTGATATTTTTTCATCCAGATCTCTATTTTGGTTTCCCGATGTATTCATTAAGACCATTTTCATTTTACGTCCTTGAGTATTGCTATTTTTCATTGCATTGCACAGGTTAATCACCGATTGTGTTACTAGCTTTCTCGGGTCTCCGTAAATACCTTTCCAACTAAGTGTATGCCCCAAACAAGAGGCTACTGCATCACAACCTTCCACGTGCTGAGCCAATTCTGCTTCACTGATATCTAAAATGCTTGCTTTTATAATGGTAACAAGGTCATTATTATTCCATGAATCTGGGAGCTTCTCAGGTGAACGAACTATTACTTTTACTTGCTGCTCTCGTTCGAGCAATTGATTTACCAATTGAGTGCCTGTTGCTCCGCTAGCTCCTGCTATTAATGTTGTCATACTGAACAAAGTGAGGGTTCTGTTCAAATCTAATGTTTGGAGAAAGGAATTCCTAGGTGATTTAGTTATTAACAGTCCAAATAGCGTAAATGTTCTTTTCGTTTATTTCTTAGATAAAATCCATTCTTTAATAGCTGCGGGCGACATAATTTCAGGGTTGCCCAAATCTATGTCTTCTGCATTTACCAATTCTTTTGGCAAATCATTGATTAGAAGCTCAAGGTCGTGGTGACTGGCTATGTTGTCCATTACGACTTTCGCCATTTCTTCGTTGTGAGGAATTTTCCGTGCACGAACAGCTCTTATCAAACCTTTCAATAAAGTTTCCCAAGTGGTCATCGGGCCTTGCACGATGGAAGCAGATTCAGCAAAAGAATCAATAAAGGCAAATGGAACCTTCGCAAACTTTTCTTCCATTGCAATTACACAAGCAATCCAATCAGAGTCGAACGAGAAGTCATAGACCGATGGATTCTTAAGTATTTCTGCTAGAATGTCTTTGTGATATAACTTAAAAGCGGCTTGAGAATCACGAATATCGCGAGAGAAGATACTAACACCAATCATTCGCTGCATATGACGGAGAGCCTTTATACCAATTCCCCAGCGATTTTCTTGTTTGACCAATACAGCATTTGGATCCTTCCTATTGCCAAGAACAACCTTATATCCTTCTTCTAAATGAGGTCGAAGCAGCAATCCTATTTGAGATAAATGTACAGAGTTGTCTGCATCCGTGTAAATAACCAAATCTACGTCATCCTGAACTGCTTTTTGACATCCCAGAAGGATAGCACCACCTTTTCGAGAATCATCTGCTGATTTTAGATTTTTTAGTGGAGGGTCATCGGCGGGGAGAAAGTTCTTTAAAAAAAGAACTTCTATTTGATCTGCAAATTCAGAGTTTTTTCGAATTGATTCAGCAATGTTCCCACTCCCATGAGGACAACCGTCATCTACTGCAAATATTTTCCAATCAATTTTCGATCCGCTGAGCAACCAATCAAGTTGATGTACTTTTACATTCAATAAGTCTTCACCATTTGGGTTAGCATTACTTTTCTTTTGCAGACGATTTTGTTCTCCCCACATGGCAAAGACAACACCAATTTTTAATTGGTGTTGGCATGAATCAATATAGTTTTTGGAATCGGCAATCTTTGCGGTAATTCGAAATGATAAAGGAGAATGAGTATCGTTGCCTAACGTTAAAATTTCATTAAGCGGAAAGCCCTTAATCTGATCAATAAGGTCATAAAGATATTCCTGATCTGATGCCGATGTTAAATCAAAGCTTTGTTTGCTCAACTTGCAGATATCACTGAGAGATGGATTCATTTATTCAAAAGTGAAAGGTATGAAAAAAGGACTATTTAATCGCAGTTTTTTATAGTAATCCGTTTTCTCCTCACCCTTTAGATTGAATCAAAATAAAACACCTATCCAATAATTAATGAGAGAGTACTTTTGCATCCATCAATAGCTTAACTTTGAGATATATCCAAAAAGGATGAACAACGAGCAACAAACTACGGGACTAAAAAAGCAATTAAGTACTGCTCAAATACTGTTGTACGGTATTGGTACTATGTTAGGTGCTGGTATTTACGTTCTTGTTGGTAAGGTAGCTGGTTATGCCGGTTCATTGGCTCCACTTTCGTTTCTCATTGCTGGGGTTTTAGCTGGATTAACTGCATATTCCTATTCGCTGCTATCACCACGATTTCCAAAAAGTGGGGGAGAGATTGTCTATGTATCTAAGGCGTTTAATTCAAGGAGATTGGCCACATTGATAGGGTGGGGTATTGTATTCACAGCCTTGATTTCAGCCTCGGCTATCATCAAAGGATTTGTAGGTTACCTCGATGTTTTCATAGAGCTGCCAGATGCGTTGGTCATTATTGTTACAATGATTTTGCTTGGGTTATTAGCAATTTGGGGCATTAGTGAATCACTAAATGTGATAGGCTTGATAACACTCATTGAAGTAGGAGGACTGTTATTCGTAATTTTTGTTGTAGGTGTAGATTTCAAGGAATTTTCATCACATTTCTCTGAAATGTTTTTATCGGCACCGGGTTACGATGTGTTTGCGGTATTTCAAGGGGCGTTTTTAGCATTTTATGCTTTTGTTGGTTTTGAAGATTTGGCCAATGTAGCCGAGGAAGCAAAAGACCCAAAGAAGAGCATGCCGATAGCTATAATGGCAAGTTTATTTATTACGTTATTTCTTTACATCGCAGTAGCAGTAATAGCAGTAGTTTCTTTGCCTTTAAATGTGCTTTCAACCACGGATGCCCCAATGGCAGAAATTCTTGCCAGTAAAGGACAGAATTATGTTTTTGTTATTAGTCTAATAAGTTTGCTTGCCGTATTAAATGGAGTTTTAGCACAAGTGATTATGGGCTCTAGAGTACTTTATGGAATGGCAGGACAAAACAGTGCACCAAACGTGTTTTATCGTGTTCACAACAAATTTCGAACACCAATATTAGCGACTATAGTTATTGCGATAGGTATTGTCTTATTGGCAGTTTTTGTTCCTATAGTAGAGTTAGCGAATACAACCAGTTATGTTATTATAAGTGTTTTTGTACTAGTGAACTTATCACAAACCAAGTTGTCCTATAAAGAATTTGGCAGAAAATGCTTGCGACATAGACAGTTTATTCTTCCTCTCTTAGCAGCTATACTCTGTGTTGTTTTCCTCGTTTACAAAATAATAGCAGTTTGGCTTGCATAATATATTTTGTTAAACCCTCTTTAGACTGAATCTATCATGCATGCACTTGCTTACCTTTTAAAGGAAATGTAATAATTTTATACCGTGGAATCGATTATACTACAAGGACCGGAGATAAATGAAGCATTTGATACAAATACAGCAACCTCACATAAGTATTTTATAGCGGTTGAAGAATGGGT
>JABDQY010000187.1 GCA_013042025.1 Bacteroidia bacterium | reverse complement strand
GCTCATAACTATAAGCCACTACCAGTGGTTTTAGCCAAAGGCGAAGGAGCTTACGTGTGGGATACTGATGGTAAAAAATACTTTGATTTCTTAAGTGCTTATAGTGCCGTAAACCAAGGTCATTGTCACCCAAAAATTATCAAAGCGTTAACAGAACAGGCAGAAACCTTGACACTTACTTCACGTGCTTTTTACAATAACGTTTTAGGTGAGTTCGAAAAATACATGACTGAATATTTCGGATACGACAAGGTTCTAGCAATGAATACTGGAGCTGAAGCTGTTGAAACTGCTTTGAAGCTATGCCGAAAATGGGCATATAAAGTAAAAGGAACACCTGAAAATGAAGCTGTAATTCTTTTTGCTTCTGAAAACTTTCATGGAAGAACTTTAGGAATAATTAGTGGAAGTACAGATCCTGAAAGTAAAGGTGGTTTTGGCCCATACTTACCAGGTCTTCAAGTGGTTGAATATAATAATTTAGAAGCTTTAGAAAAAGCTTTTGAAGCAAATCCCAATATTGCAGGTTTTATAGTAGAGCCAATACAAGGTGAAGCAGGTGTAATGGTTCCTGATGATGGATATTTGAAAAAAGTTGGGCAATTATGCACTAAGCACAATGCTTTATTCATTGCAGATGAAGTTCAAACTGGAATTGCAAGAACAGGAAAATTGATATGCTGTGAACATGATAATGTTAGACCGGATGTACTAATTCTTGGCAAAGCTTTAAGTGGCGGGGTTTATCCCGTTAGTGCTGTATTGTGTGATGACGAGATTATGTTGAGCATTCAACCAGGTGAACATGGAAGTACGTTTGGTGGAAATCCTGTTGCCGGTAAAGTTGCAATGGCTGCACTTGATGTAGTTAAAGAAGAAAATCTTGCAAACAATGCTGAGGAAATGGGCAAAATTTTTAGGGCTCGAATGGAAGCAATAGATTCTCCATTGGTAACTAAAGTAAGAGGTAAAGGATTATTAAATGCCATAATTATTCATCCGTTTGAACATAATTTTGAAGAAAGAACAGCATACTATGTTTGTTTAAAACTACGTGATGCTGGATTACTTGCTAAACAAACGCATACACATATTATACGTTTTGCACCACCATTGGTAATAACAGAAGAAGAAGTGCATGCAGCTTGTGATATAATAGAAGAGGTAATTTTGAATTTGAGTTAGAACTAACTCACCCCTTTCCCAATTAAACTAGTAGTTGTACTTCTTTCTATTAGTACATCAACGTAGTCTCCCATCTTATAATTCGCTTTAGGAAAAATGACTTTTATATTTTGCTCGTTCCGTCCCATCCACTCATTTTCATTTTTCTTGCTTTGCATTTCAATTAAAACATGTTGAATTGTACCTTCTTGAGCCTTATTTTTTCGCTTGGCAACTTCATGCTGTATCTCAATTACTTCAGTTAACCTACGCTTTTTAATTTCTTCAGGAATATCATCATCATATTTCCTAGCTGCTAAAGTTCCTGGTCGCTCACTATATACATACATATAACTAAACTCAAATTCGCAAGTTCGCAATAAGCTTAAAGTATCTTGATGTTCGTCTTCCGTTTCCGAACAAAAGCCAGTAATAATATCACAACTTACACTGCAATGCGGCATTAATTCTTTAATACGATTGTATTTCATTTCATACCACTCTCGCGTATAGGTCCTATTCATTTTTTCTAGTATCCTAGAATTTCCACTTTGTGCTGGCAGATGAATGTGTTTTGCAACGTTGTCGTATTTCTGCATCACGAATAAAACCTCATCATGTATATCCTTTGGATGTGAAGTTGAAAATCGGACTCTTAACTTTGGATCTACTTGTGCCACCATTTCCAAGAGAATAGCAAATGAAACACTATTCTTTTGCTCTTCTTCTGTCAATTTGTTGAAGTCCTTTCTTGCTCCTCCCCCATACCAAAGATAGGAATCAACATTCTGTCCAAGCAGGGTTACTTCCTTATATCCTTTAGCTACTAAATCTTTAGCTTCTTCTAAAATGCTTTCTGGATTCCTACTTCGTTCTCTTCCTCTAGTAAATGGTACAACACAGAAGCTACACATATTATCACAACCTCGAGTAATGGATATAAATGCAGTCACTCCATTGCTATTTAATCGTGTTGGTTGAATTTCTGCATATGTTTCTTCTAAACTAAGCACAACATTCATTGCCTTATGCCC
>JABDQY010000186.1 GCA_013042025.1 Bacteroidia bacterium | reverse complement strand
TATTCATTGTGTATTTCGGTTCTGGGCTATTGTTTTGCCGATCTGGAAACATCACATATTTGGTGTTTAACATATTTAAAATATGATTCCCAGAGATTTTCCCCTTGCCCAAATCATCCATTAAGTACCAATCCCATACCTCTTGGTATCTTCTGATTTTTGCAGCACTATATCCTCCTAAAGATTTATGAAAGAATGATGTACGAGTGCTTGCCAAGGGATTTACCGTTAAATCTAGTACACGGTGATAGCTTGGGTCTTTCATAATTTCAAGGTCTACACTATTAGGGGTTACAGCGTTTTGTACGGATGCCTTTCGTTTGAAATCTTTGTCGTTGAGATATCTTTTCCCAACTCCCCACATATCTGCTGTAACAAGTAACCCGATTGCAATTAGGGCGTACTTTAACTCAAATTTGTTTTTATAATAGAACCATACAATTAAGAACAGAACACCGATGAAGAAAATGGAGCGATATCCATCTTTTTTCATGGCTTCAATTCTTCTTTCTGCCAACATTTCTTTAAACTGGTTAATGTTTGCAGGAGTTGCTTGTTGACCACTTTGTTGCAAGTTAGCTTGAGCAAATCGAGTATCACTATCGTATACTATTTCTCCTACTTCGTTGTACTGAGGATTTGAATTAAAATCATTAAATGAGGTACTTAGAAATGTAAGAATTAAGACCAAACCTAAAGCTCCAAAACCTGCATACTTCAGTTTATTCGCAACTTGTGGATCATTTTGAGGCAGGCTAATAATTCGTTCTAAGCCAACAATTGCCATTAAAGCAACGCAAATTTGAACAATAGCCATTATCATACTAGGTGCTCTAAACTTGTTGTAAAATGGAACATTATTAAAGAAAAACTCATTGATTCCGGTAAAATGGTTTTGTCCCATTGAAAGTATAATTGCCAGCAGCATTGCACTCAACAGCCAATAGCGAATTGGACCACTCAAGAACATAAAACCAATTACCATTAGAAAGAACATTGCAGCACCAACATATTTTGGTCCTGAAGTAGAACCTATGTCTCCATAATACAGTCCTAGCTTATCACTATCTCCACCGCTATAATTTGGGATTATTGTCGCAAAAATATCTGTCCAACCATTGCTATAAGAAAACGCATAGCTCTCAGTTAACCCAGAGCTGTTATCTGTATTTGCAACAATTTTTCCATTCTCCCTTTTAAGCAACAACTCGGTTTTGCCACGAATTGAAGATTCACTGTATTCGTTAGTAAGCATTAGCGGTAAAGCATTTGCTCCTAGGGCAAAAATCAAACCTAATACGGCCAATCCAGATGCCATGATGTAGTCTTTAATTCTCCCCTCTTGTATATGTTTAACCAGTTGAAAAATAAAGAATATACCCACTAGTAAGCCACCGTAGTATGTTATTTGTAGGTGGTTAACTAGAACTTCAAGCCCCATCCCTACAGACAAGACGGTTAAACCTAAAAGCCATTTCTTTCGAAACAAAAATTGACATCCTGCAATTACTAATGGAAGGTAGGCGATAGCTAAAGCTTTTGTATTATGACCAACATTGATGATTGTAAAATTCTCTGTTGCAAAGCCTAAACCGATTGCTCCAATGACGGCAATCCAAGGCCGAACACTAAAGGAGACGAACATGATGTACGCACATAATAAGTACAAGAAGATTTTTGCCCAGACTTGAGGTGATTTGGGTACTCGTAACCACTTAATCGGAACAAGATGTCCAAGTCCTTTTATCATGTATGTTGGCATACCACCAAATTGAGCATTTGTCCAAAGTATGTCGTCGTTCTTGTTTTTTTCATAATCCATGATTTCACTTGCAGCACCTTTGTATTGAGTGATATCGCTTTGTTGCAATTTTTTTCCTTTGAAAGAACTAGGGACAAAGGCAGCAGATGCAATTAGCATGATTGCCAAACTGTAAAAATGGAATTTATGTTTATTAAAAAATTGCTTCATGTTCAAGTTGGTTGAATTTGATTTCAATATTATTAAATATGGCTTGTTAATTGAAATATAAATTGAATTATTCCAACTAATAATGTTTCAGTCGTAATACAATTCAGAATAATGTCGCACAAAATGCACTCCCCATTTTACATTGCTCTGTAAGTTTTTACTTGCAGAAGATGGTTCCATCTTATTTCTTATGGTGAGCAAGGGAATGTTAATTCCAGCTCCTAAACAGGCAATTGATGTTCCTTGAATACGAGGATTTATTTCAACGAGAAGAGGTACATTGTTTTCACTAAATTTGACCTGAATGCCAATTGGACCATCAAGTTTTAAGGTACTTAGTATTGCTTCACAATAATCAATAACCTTTTGGTTGTTTTCAATAATCCCTTCAACGCTTATCCCATTATTCATTTTTAATCGTTTTCTTGGGATAATTACTTCCGTCCGGCCATTGCTCACAAGGCAGTCAACTGTGTATTCATCTCCTGGCAAGTATTCTGAAATAAGCAATTCAGGAAAACTCTTCATTGAGAGTATTTCCACCGCTTTTTCTAATGAAATGTAGGTATGAGATGGTTTAGCGTTGAAAAGTAGATTGTGTTCATCAACATCAGCCGAAACAATACGAAATCCTCTACTTCCATTTGCAACGCAAGGCTTAAAAATAAACGGTTTACTCGGATATCCTAACTCCTCAGCAACCGCAATAAATGAATCAACACTTGATACAATAAAATATTCTGGAGTCTCTATACTATTTAACCTTAGATGGTCGTATAGTTTGCCCTTGTTGTTTGCAATTTCTAGATCATGTGGGTCACTTACAATTACATCAATTCCCATGCTTTTAAGTTGGGTTTTAGCAAGGCTCAAAGGAAGAAGCTCTTTTGTAGTTATAGGAAATATGGTAGAAATAGTATGTTTTTTACATTCCTCTGTTACTGTTTTGATGTAGTTTGGGTCATCTCCCATAGGAACTCTAAAGTATCCGTGAGCTAAATGTTTACCTGGAGTTTCTTCAGAAAAATCACATGAAAAAATGGTAATAGCTGGGTCGGATTTTAATGCATTAATGATACCTGGAGCTCCTGGAGCACCACCGCCAGTTACAAGTATATTTTGCTTTAGATTATCCATCTTAAGACTTCAAATACCTCGGCATATTCTGAGCTAATTTGTACACCTCGAGAAATAGCTAGACCACGAATAAATTCCGGTTTAGAATAGGGTCGATGAGCTTGAGATTGGTATTTTTCAAGTGCTAGAAGCTTACAATCAACATGCTTTTTTTCTAGAATACTAAAAGATGCCGTATTAAAATTTAAGTTGTTCCAAGGCATTTCATAGCACAAAATACTTTTGAATTTAAATGCACGAAGTCCTTCTTCTGCGATGGTTTTATGATCTTGATGAATATCATTAAGAGAAGGCATTAAAACTAAATCAGGATTGATTTTTTCCCTAAGTTTTATGAGGTCGTCAAGAATTGCTTGTCTGTGATAATTGAAGGTTCTTACTTCATAATCAAATAGGATTAAATTTTCAGGCTTGATACCAAGGGTTGAAGTAGCTTCTTTAACCTCTGTAATCAATATGTCTTCTGGAAACTGAGGTAGAACAGATTGCTTGCATGCAGAGAAAGTTGCATAATAAACTTCTTTACCTTCGCTAATCCATTTATTTATGCTTGCACCGCAGCCGAATTCGCCATCATCGGTATGAGGAGCAAGTATGAGTATTGTCTTGTGTTGTTTCAAAATTGGTTGAACAAATTTAGATTATTTATTAAGAACGTCGATAACCTTAAGATGGTGTGTCTTCTTACTTAATATGTTGAATGAAACGCTTGGCAAGCTCTTTACGAGAATATTGAGTATAAGCGGTATTGTTAGTGGGAGATTCAGTCTTGTTCTCAAAACCTATATAAAGAAATTCTAAATGTTCAAGGATAGAATCTATGTCTTCAGAAAATGTTTTTCCTCCTGAAGTTTCATCTAAGATGTCCGCAACAAAACCATCTGCTTTTCCTATGTAAATAATGGGTCTACTGGATGCAAGGTACTCGAAAACTTTTGCGGGAATACCGCCTTCTTTCAGGTTTTTGTTTAATGGTCCAAGCAGCAACAGTGCTACAGATTTTCCTAAATATTCTATACTTGCTTTATGGGAAACATATCCCGTAAATTCAGTTTGACCATCTAAATTTCTTTTAGCAAGTTCAACCTTTAGTTCTTCGTAGATAACTCCAACAAAGCGTAATTTTATTTTCCTCTGAGGAAACTTTTCTTGGAACTTGGTTAAAGCATCTAAAAATGGAAGTATTGGATAGTCCTTACTAATAGTGCCAGTATAGGTAATTACAAATTCGTTATGAGCCTGATAAACAAAATCTTGGAAATCTTTCGGGTCATAACCGTTAGGAACCAATACAAATTTATTGTCTGATTTTGCTTTCAATTTCTCTTTGTAAGTTTCAACAAAATTGGGACTTACCGTAGTAATTACATCTGCATTTTTAATCACTTTCTTTTCATACCTTTTATCAATGAAATTGGATAGCTTAGTATGATTTAGAATCGGGTAGTAATAGATGTCTGTCCATAAATCTCTTAAATCTGCAATCCAATGAACACCTAAACTTTGCTTAAGTTTCAAACCAATAAGTTGGAGGGAGTGAGGGGGACTTGAAGTTATTATTGTTTGAATATTGTGTTTTTTAATAACCTCTGTTGCTTTCTTTACAGCAAATCTTTTCCAAAACTTCCTGGGATCTGGAATAAACAGATTAGAGCGTATAAAAATGGATATTTTCTGTTTGAAATCAGAAGGATTTACGTTGGAGAATCCTGCTGCCGGGATATTTTTCTTACCAAAAAGCTTTTTATAAATACCAAAAGGTTCAATGGTATTGGTTTTATGTATATGAATATCCGGATGAATTTCCTTTATTAAACTTTTATCTGAAACGAAATAACTTGCTTTCTCTGGTTTAGGAACAAGAATATGAACTTCAACGCCACTTTCTTGGAGATAATTACTCATTTTTAACCAACGTTGAACTCCGGCTCCTCCGCTAGGGGGCCAGTAATACGTTATTATAAGTACTTTTTTCTTTTCCAAACTGAATTCAAATTTAAAGTGGTAGCATCAAAGTTTTTCAAGAAAAATGATTTAGGTGTTTTTGGGGAAGAGCGTTTGCACTATAAAACCTTTCCTTTTGCTAAATTTCTTGAATACATCTATTCTCCAATTCTCAAAAAAGTAGTCACTCTTTGACAGAAGTTTTGGGGTAAATTCAATAAGGTTTAAAACCAAAATAATGATTAGAAGAAAGAATTCTTTCAATACATTAATAAGCTTAAATCCTGTTTGATATTTTGCCATGTCAACTCCTCTTTTATAGTTAGATTTCAAAAACCAATTAACGGTTAGCTTATATTCCGCTACAACATGCTCAATTATCAATTTGTCATCATAGAATCGGTCAAAGTTTGCAACAATCATTCTATCTTGAAGTTCAGATTCTTCACCATATCCGGTAACTGTTCCTGTCATGCCAAGAGCTGTGTTAAAGTTCCCAATCTCCAAAAAAACCTTCTTATGAATTGCAAGAACGCCACCTGATAAATATTCATTTTTAGGAAGTTTCCCAGGTGTACTGAAATTCTGTTGGTTGCTGGCATAGTGGTCTTTAAACCACTTTGGTTTTCCATAATGATACCAAGGCAAATACACACCTCCAAATACGAAATGATTTTGAGAGCAATGTTCTAGGGCAGTTGAAATCAGGTGTTTATTTGCTTTTGCATCGTCATCGATATAAAAAACCCAATCACCTGAGGATTCAATTATGGCTCTGTTTCTTGCATATGAAAGACCTGTATTCTCTTCAGAAAAATATTTAGCTGAAGTAAATTCTTTAACAACATGGTCAACTTTTTCGGTTCCATTGTCAATAACCAGAAGTTCAACATTGCTGTTTAGTAAGGGCTCAATCTGAGACAAGCAAATTTTTAACAATTCAGGTCTATTGAATGTGCAAATAGCTATGGTAAGAATTGGGTTCAATATGATTTACAAAAATATGTGATTAGACATACGACACATAATGAATCTTTGATAAGACAACTTTAAATAATTAATTAGACCAAACCATTCATTTCAATACTTTTGCAATACTCAATAACAATGGATCCAAATAAACTAGGCCGGGTAAAAAAATTTGATTATACCATTCGCTTTAGGCCTCAAACATCTGACGAAAATGTAATAGGACATAGTTTTGAAAATGACATTTATCTACCTGTATTAAAATACATAGATTTTAAAAAAGGTGATGTTGTTTTTGATGTTGGGTCTCATATAGGAACATTTTCTTTAATGCTTCATCAAATTACTCAAAGGCAGTTAGAAATACATTGTTTTGAAGCGTCTATTGATACTTATAACATACTTAAGTTGAACGTTGAGTCAAATGGATTAAGTAATATTAAACCTCATCATGTAGCATTGACTGGAGATGATGTTGGGACCCAAAAACTGTTTTATGATACTGAACACGGCAATTGGGGACATAGTGTAGTTCATAACTTTGGGGGTGAAT
Organism: Bacteroidia bacterium; assembly: GCA_013042025.1. Taxonomy (GTDB): domain Bacteria; phylum Bacteroidota; class Bacteroidia; order NS11-12g; family UBA9320; genus UBA9320. The sequence goes on along the minus strand of JABDQY010000186.1, from coordinate 14,007 downwards.
TTGAAGAAGTAAAAAATGTTACATTCAAGGATTTCATTGATTTCAATAATATTTCAAATATTAAATTGATAAAATTTAATTGTGAAGGATCTGAAGTTGGAATAGTTATGAAGACACCTCAAGAACTTTTAAAAAAGATTGACAATATTGTATTGCTTTATCATTTTGATTTAGTTGAAGATTATAGCTTGAACGATTTAAAATCAAAATTAAGAGAAAGCGGTTTAACATTCTATGATCTTAAAACAGAATTGGATAGAGGTTGGCTGGTAGGCACACGTAATCCAACGCTAAAATTTAATTTGTCTCGATTAATCACGGTTACTTATAATAGATTAGGTGTATTAAAGCGAAAGATAGAATCACTAATTAAATGAAAGAATTATTAATCAACTCGTTTTGAATTTACGAGGTGTAGAATTCTTTATTAAAGGAAGATGTTGCATTTTTTAATTCTGTTAATGCCATTTCAGGATTGCTAATTATAGACTTGATTTTTTCTTCCAATTGAGCTTCTGAGTTCACCTCTGGGAAACCTGAGTTTTTTAGGTCCAAAGCAAAACTTTTTCTATTGGTAAGATTAACAAAAATTGCAAAATTGTCGTAAACTATTGAGTCTATAACCGATAAAGAATATTCTGACAGAAAAATATATGATTCTTCCCAGTCTTTTTGCAAGGTATTTGCAGATAATTTTAAGTTGTCTAATTTCTGAAATGAAACAAAGTTATTAATTCGTTCGGACCAATTTAAACCTTCTCCTTGAGGTAGGTCTGATGTTGGATGAAGGCGAATTGTAAATTGAATTTTAGGATTTCTTCTAGCTATTGATATTACAGATTCTATCAGTTTGTCTGTGTCACATCTGCTAATAATGCTACAAAAGTCCACAGCATGGTTTAAGGATAAACAAACTTTGTTCACCCTGTCCTTTTTTGGTGAAATATCAATTGGCATTCTTTGATTGTAAATCAATTCATCGAAAGGTAGAACCGCTAAATTAGCCTTCTTAAAGTAAGAATAGTCTAACTTGTTTTTCACTATTATTTGACTTCCAAAGTATCCCAAAGCAAAAAAGTGGGGATAAGTAGATGGTCTAAAAGCATCGCTAATTAATACCGTTTTACTTCTTTTAATAAATGGGTAAAGTGTTAGTACTTTGGCTTTTGAATGTATTGGTGTTGCCAAAAACGCCTTTTGGAAATAGATTAATATAGGAATAAACCACACTTCTTTCACGTTTAAATTCTTCTTAAACGTTACCCTATGCTTGTCCATTACGTAATATTTGTATGTATCAGACACTTTGTGCATTTTGACAGGTTTGATGGTTTGAAAGATGGCGGTTAGGTAATACGATAATAATTTAAGGGCAGAGTTATAAGTGATTTTTTTACGAAAGAGAAATAGCTTCGAAAAAGCTTTAGTCGAGATAATTTTTGAACGTGTTGTATTCCAAAACTTATAGCTTATTCCAAGATTGTATAAGTCATAATTGGTACAAAAAACTGTGATGGAAGAGTTTTTACTAATATAGCCATTTACCTTTAGCTGCTCATATACAAAGCTGTTTTTCAAATAAATTACATTAACCTTTAATGCAGAATGGTATATAGATAGGTACTTTATCCATCTCTTGCTCATTTGAAATGCTTTCTCATCCAGATTAGCATCATCAATTAATTCATTAAAAGAGTCATAACTTATAAATTCGATTGATGGTGTTACTATCTGATTTTGAATTTCTTCTCTTTCATTTTTATAGAGATGGTGAGTAGAAACAATTAGAATTTTTTTTGAGGATTCTTTAACTTCCTTCTCTAAGCTTTTTGCGTTAGAGTACCTGTTTATTATAAAAACTTGATCGTAGTTTCGTGAGTTCATATTAACAGGATTGCATTATAATATTAGGTTAAATATGTTCTAAATCTAGTTCTGGAAGCTATCAATTACTTTATGATTTTCTAACAAATCAGGGTTATTGTACCCATAAAAGTCAATGTTGTTTTCGTTTGCAGCTTCAAAATCATTAATCGAATCGCCTATCAAACAAGTGTCAGCTATGTTGTAATTGTACTTTTTAATAATCCTACTTACGAGTTCAATCTTAGCAGTTGGAGACCCATTAATAGTTAGAAAATAAGTATTCAGTCCAAGTTCTTTACAGATATGATTAAGTTCAGTGCCGTCCGATCCTGAAACAATATGATAGTTTATGTGTTGGTTCGATTTTATATAGTTTAGAGAATCTGCGATTAAAAAATCAGGATTAACTAGAAGTTTTAACATGATGGAAGAGAATTGAGCAGCATAATCTGCAATAATCTCCTTGGAACATTCCGTTTTAACTATGTTTTTAAGAAAATGCTCGATTTTTACATACCTCGACCAACCACCATTTGTCCTATGAAAATTCATTAATTCTTCAACCTGCTCATTGGGGAAATCCTTGAAAATTTCTAGGAAACCTGAATCTCTTATTTCCATAGAATCCATGATTACTCCATCAAAATCCCACAAAATGTTTTTATACTTTCTTAAGTCGTAATTCATTTTCAACGTTTTTAATATCACTTGGAACATCTACGGCAAGACTTCCTGAACTTAAATGCACCATTTTTACGTTCCTACCTAATTCCAAAAATCGAAGTATTTCAATGTCTTCTGAATCTTCAAGTGGTGTTTTGGTTGGATTGGATTTCATAAGTTGCAATTCCTCCTTATTAAAAGCATAGATGCAAACTTGCTTCAAATATCTTAAGTTATTGCTTGGGTTTTTACTACCTGGAATTGCAGCTCTAGACATATAGAGTAGCTTACTATTACAATCAACAACTACCTTAGGTATGTTGATAGAATTAGGGTCTTCACTATCTGAAATATAGGTCATACCATTGATAATAAAATCCGGAAACAAAGTTTTATTTTCTGCTATTTTTTTTATGTCTAATGGATTTATTAATGGTTCATCCCCTTGAATGTTTAGGTAAATATCTGAATCCATTTTTTCTGAAACTTCAACAAGTCTATCGGTTCCCGTAAGATGGTCAGGGGATGTTAAGCAATAGTTATATCCAAAAGATTTAACCAAATCTGCAATTTGGTTGCTGTCTGTTGCAACTACAACATTTTCCTTCCCTAATGCCTCTTCCGCAATTTCACAGACATAAATAATCAGTGGTTTTCCTAAAATAAGAGCAAGCGGTTTCCCAGGGAATCGACTTGATTTATATCTTGCTGGAATAATCCCAAGAATCTTCATATGAACATGGTCTTAGCGTGAATAGAAGGCCCTTTCTCCAACAAGTATTTAGTTTTAGTAAGGGAGGTAATATGAAGCCCTAAATTTCTATAAGATTGAATTATTTGATTGTTCAATTGATTAAGAAAAACTCCTTTATCAGTTGAATTTGGATATCCATCAAAACCGAGTAATTCCACATCACCGTTTTCGATAAATGCTAGTTCCAAAGCTATAATGAAAGGAGAATCTTCAGATTGGTCTGCATAGTGTAATTCTGACAACTCATAGATTTTGTTTTCGTCATAACTAGGGATAGTAACTTCAATATTACGAGGACTTGGAGCTAATACAATTCGCTCGATTTTAGAAACAATATCATTTTCTAATTTATTAATATCTCGAAGTTGTTTTCCTGAGAGGCAAAAAGTGGTTCTTGATAGAATTTCCTTAAAAGCTGAAACCTGTTCAAGCGAAGTACTGAAAACTTTAATCTCTGGATTACTCTTCACATACTTCACTATTTTGGAAGCATTAATATGTGTTGAAGGTCCGCCACCAATTATAACAAGTGGTTTCTGTGGATTAGTTGAGTCGAGTTGTTTTATCTTTTTAAATGAATGATCAAAGTCTTCAGAAGAATTAAACACTTTGGAAACGATGTCATCTTGTGTATATCTATCTGAAACTAACCAACTCATTATTTTTGCTTGAGGAAAGTTTAAAGAACCCGCAATCATGTAAGGGAGATTAGTTCCCCAATTGTATTGCTGTTGAAGAGGTTTAAATTCATTTATGAGCTTTGCAACTTCTTCAAGGTTACAACTAATTTGTTTTGTACCGACAAGATATGCAAGCAATAGTTCAGTTTTAAGGTTGCCAGCTCCTCGCCCCATGCCTAAAACAGTGCAATCAATAATCGATGCACCATGTTTAATTGCGGTTAAAGAATTGATAAGAGCCATTTCTAGATTATTATGTCCGTGATAGCCAATTTTACCATCATACATGCTTTTAAGCAAAGACACCTGAGTTTCTACTAACTCTGGATTTGCTCCACCATAAGAGTCTACTAAATAAATGTAGTCTGGTTCAAAGTCACAGTTGTTAACTTCTTGAATAATTTTAGAAGTCAAAGGATGTTTCGATAGATACATAAAGTTTAGAGCCAATTCAAAATCACGTTTTTTAATTTCACTTGCAAGATCTAGCGACTTAGATAACTGTAATGGATTAACAGCTATTCGTATTAAATCTACTTTCCCTTTAATTGGATCTAAAATTTTAGCAATATTTTCTTGTTCGATACTCTTACTGTCAAGCATTACAGCAATTTTCTTACCCCCTAGCTTACTTTTAATCTCATCAATCTTCTCAACGCTTAGATGGAAGTATTGTCCAAAGTAGTTGTTCGAATATTGAGGATTTCTATATCCGATCTCAATATATTCAATTGGAATTTGAGTTAAATGAGAAAAGTACTGATTTGCTAGTTCGTCTGGGAAATCCCAATCATTATAGTATCCACCATCTCTAAGTGTGCAATCAAGAATTTGTAACTGTTTCAATAACTGAATGTTTATTTAGCTACAAATTTATTGTTTCTATGGTACAATGTATGTGTTAGCTCTAAAGAATATGAATTACGCCATCCAAGCGAAATAAATAATGAGTTAGTCGGTTCTTAATAATTCTATTATCTGAATATTACAAGATTTTTGGTCGATTTAACTGATTAACTTATATCTTAACCAACCAAATGTAGTTTAGAATGCTGCAAAAGATTTTCTTTGTGCCAAGATAAATGGGACTTGTAGCAAGACAAAGTTTTAAAGCCGCCACTGTCACTTATGCTGGCATCTTAATGGGAGTAATAAATCAAATTATTATTTATCCGTTAACCTTGTCAATTGAGCAATATGGTGAGCTTCAATTTGTTTTACAGACTTCTGCCTTTTTTACTCCTTTTCTCTTACTAGGGGCAACAACAGTTTTTACCAAGTATTATCCTGTTTACTCAGACAATGAAAGGAAGAAGCAAAATCTGTACGGGCTATTATTCTTTGTTGTCACGTTAAACGTCATACTCTTTCTGGGTCTGTTTTTAGTGTTTAAAGAACAAGTATTTGAACATTACAATGACAACTCAGCGGTTTCCAAAATAGCGGTTATCGTACTTTTTGGTATTGGAGCCATAGTGCCATACATAGCATCTGCAAGAACCATCTCTGCTGTCCATGGTAGAATTTCTGTACCATCGCTATTTGCTCAATTACTAAAATTTGTTCTGCCTTTACTGGCTATAGGGTATTACAGCAATCTATATGCATTTGATTCTCTTCTAGTATATTTATTGATTTACTACGTTTTGCTGGGATTAAGCTTCGTGCTTTATATGCTGAGACATGAAAAGATTAGACCCAAGATTGCGATTACCAGTTTTAGCAAAGAACTTGATTTAAAACCCATGGCAGTTTTCGCGTTTTTTAGTGTTCTTACTGGCATAGGAGGTACATTAACAAACCAAATAGATGTTATCATGATAACGAGTCTTAAAGGAACCTATCAAAACGGTTTGTATTCTTGGAGTTTGTTTATTGCTAATGCAGTTGCAATTCCCTTTAGCTTGATTGTTGCAATTAGCACTCCAATAGTTGCGAAGTATTGGAAGGACAATGATTTGGACGGGATTCGAAGCATGTATAGGCGAACTTCTTCAAGTCTATTGGTGTTTTCTTTAGGGGCATTTCTGTCATTTTGGTTGGTAGTGGACGACTTGTTTTTACTAATGCCAAAAGGAAACGAATTCATGCTGGCAAAATCAATGGTTTTAATGTTATGTGTGGCAAAAATTATTGATATGGCATCTGGAATTAATAGCCAAATTCTCTCCATGTCCAAAGACTATAAGTTACTTCTCTGGATGTTGTTATTGTCTGCAGCTGTGAATGTAGGGTTGAACTTTTTACTTATTCCTCAATATGGAATTGAAGGGAGTGGAGTAGCTACGATAATATCGATCATTGTTTTTAATGTTGCCAAGTTTTGGTTCTTAAAGAAAAAATACAATTTCAACCCATTTAATAAGGCCACATTACAAGTTTTGGCTCTTTCACTTCTCTCTTATTTAGTTATTTCAATACTGCCGAGAACTTCAATACCTATAATTAACCTTTTCTTATTTTCAGGTTTGTTTATTCTAACTTTTGGTTTGGCAGCATATAAGTTAAAACTGGCACCTGAAATAAACGGTTTTGTAAATAAGCAACTTAAGCGAATTAACATAAAACCTTTTGATTAGAATTGAGAGATTTACAATGTATAGATAGAAAAACATTCTAACTTTGCCCCAAGATATTTATTATGTTAAACATTATTCTATTCGGCCCTCCAGGTGCAGGAAAAGGAACTCAAAGTAATAAGATAATTGAGAAATATAACATTACACACTTATCTACAGGAGATGTGTTTCGTTATAATATGAAAAATGATACTGAATTAGGACAATTGGCCAAAAGCTATATTGATAAAGGTGAATTGGTTCCTGACGAAGTAACAAACAACATGGTTAAGGATTTCTTAGAAAGAAACGAAAATTCAAACGGATTTATATTTGATGGATATCCAAGAACTATTGCACAAGGTGAAGCCCTTGATAAAATGCTAATTGAAATGGGAACAAGTGTTTCGATGTTGGTGGCATTAGAGGTTGATGAAGATGAACTTGTAAAACGACTCTTGGAGCGTGGTAAAACAAGTGGAAGGGTAGACGATCAAGACGAGGAAACCATCAGAAATAGATTTAAAGTGTATCAAGATGAAACATCTCCTTTAGCTGTTTATTATTCTAAGCAAGATAAGTATGTAGGCGTTCATGGTATGGGAAGCATTGATGAAATTTTTGATCGGATTTACCATGCTATCGACTCAAAGTCTAATGACGTTTCCGAAGAGGAATAAGCGATAGCCTAGCACTGTTGTGAGCAATCAAAACTTTATAGATTATGTCAAAATCTGTTGTCGTAGTGGCAAGGGAGGTGCAGGAAGTCACAGCTTTTTTCGTGATAACTTAAATGCAAAAGGAGGTCCAGACGGGGGTGATGGAGGGAAAGGGGGTTCAGTAATTATGAGAGGAAACTCTCAGCTGTGGACACTTCTTCATCTCAAATTTAAGCGTCATGTTTATTGCGATGATGGTGCTCCTGGTACCAAGCGTAATAAAACAGGGAAGTCAGGTAAAAACAAAATTATCGAAGTTCCATTGGGAACAGTCGCCAAAGATCCTGAAACATTTGAAGTATTGGGCGAAATAACTGAAGATGGTCAGGAAATGGTGTTGGTTGAAGGTGGCCGAGGGGGTCTTGGTAATACTCATTTTAAAAGTCCAACAAATCAAGCTCCAAAATATGCTCAGCCTGGTGAACCTGGCAAAGAGGAATGGATAATTCTTGAATTAAAGGTTTTAGCTGATATTGGTTTGGTTGGATTTCCCAATGCAGGTAAATCAACATTGCTTTCAGTAATGTCAGCAGCTAAACCAGAAATAGCAGATTATGCCTTTACTACATTAACACCTAATCTAGGTATTGTGAAATATCGTGATTACAAATCGTTTGTAATGGCAGATATTCCTGGAATTATTGAAGGAGCAAGTGAAGGAAAAGGTCTTGGACATCGATTTTTACGTCATATTGAAAGAAATGCTGCGTTACTCTTCATGATACCTGCAGATGCAGATGATATCAATAAAGACTATCATATACTATTGGAAGAACTGGAGAAATTTAACAAAGAACTCTTGTTTAAAGATAGAATTTTAGCAATTACGAAATCCGATATGCTTGATGACGAGTTGCAAGAAGAAATCAGCAAAGAAATTGACGTTGATTGCGAGTATATCTTTATTTCATCCGTCTCAGGTAAAAACATTATTGAGCTTAAAGATAAACTATGGAGTATTATGAACGACTAATTACAATTGCGTAATTAATTCTTTTAATTCTAGAATCATTCTTAAGTTAGAATGAGTCAATAGCTCATCGGAAAGATCTTTATCGTGAGGGTTATACCAAAATACTTTCCAACCAGAATTTAAACCACCTTGTACATCCGCAATTGGATTGTCTCCAACATATGAACTTTGAGAAAGAGAACTCCCTGCATTTTTAAGTGCAGCTGAAAATATTTCTGGATGCGGTTTTTGTACACCTACTTCTTCTGAAATAGTGAGCGTTTTGAAATACTTTTCTAAGTTCGAGTGTTTTAGCTTTCTACGTTGAGTTTCTGCAAAACCATTGGTTATAAGGTGAATGTCGTATTTGCCTGTTAGATAATCTAGAGTTTCAATTGCACCAGGCATAAGTTTCGTTTTGGTCGGACAAATATCAAGGTATCGGTCCCAAATATCTTGAGGGATATCATTAGCTTGAACACCCATTTCAAGGAACGTGTCAGTAAATCGTTTTGTGCGTAATAACTCTTTCTTAATTTTATGTTGACGATAAAGCGTCCAAAGAGCATCGTTCTTTTCATAATAAATGGCTACAAACTCATCAGGTGTATGATCTGAATATTGAGCTAATTGATAAAATTCATAAAGTTCACGCAGTGTTTCGTCCGCATTCGCATCAAAATCCCAAATAGTATGGTCTAAATCAAAAAAAATATTGTTCGGCATAAGTTATAGTTTTTCTCCAAAGCTTAAGTCGCCTGCATCTCCTAATCCAGGAACAATGTATCCATGCTTGTCAAGCGTTTCATCTATTACACCAATCCATAATTCAGCCTCAGGAATATTCTTTAGTACGTAGTCTACACCTTGTTGACTACCGATTACCGAGACCAAATGGGTTTTTTTGGGCTTTCCTTTTGATGTAAATGCTTTATAACTCTCCACTAAACTCTTTCCTGTTGCCAGCATGGGATCACAAATAATAAGAGTTCTATCATTGATGTCAGGTGAGGCTACATACTCCAATACAATTTCAATTTCTGATTCATTCGTGTGTTTTCTATAAGCAGATATATAGGCTAAATCTGCTTGATCAAACATGTCAACCATGCCTTTTTGAAGCGGTAATCCTGCTCGCAAAATTGTTGCAATAATTGGCTGCTCTTTAAGTGTTTTTACTTTAGCAATTCCCAATGGGCTTTGGGTAAACTCAATTTTATTCTCAAGTTTTTTACTTATTTCATATGCAGCAATTTGTCCAATTCGCTCGATATTTTTACGAAACTTAGAGCGATCTTTTTGAATGTTTTTATCGCGAAGTTCATGCAAGAATTCACTGACAACTGAAAAATCTTTGGAAAGTATGTGTACCAATATTATCTATTTTAATACTTCAAAAGTATTGGATTTTATGGATGAATAATTGTTTAGTTTTGCCTTATGGATTTTAAAGACCCATTTGTTGTAAAGCTTATAGATTTGGCAATTGCTGAAGATATAGGAGATGGAGATCATTCAAGTTTAGGAGCTATAGACAAAGGAATCAACGGACGAGCACGATTGCTTGTAAAAGATGAAGGAGTTTTGTGTGGAGTTCATTTAGCAAAACACATTGTTCATCGGATTGATCCGAAAGTAAAATTCACAGAACTCATTGAAGAAGGGGCGGAAGTAAAGTATGGTGATATTGCATTTACAGTAGAAGGAAGTGTTCATGCTATATTGCAAGCGGAACGTTTAATGTTGAATTTTATGCAACGAATGAGCGGAATATCAACGGTAACCAAACGTTTGGTAGACAAAATAAAGGGTACCAATGCTAAACTGTTGGATACACGAAAAACAACTCCAGGTCTCAGAACTTTCGAGAAATATGCCGTTTCGGTAGGTGGCGGAGTGAATCATCGATTTGCTTTGTATGATATGGTGATGTTAAAAGATAATCATAACGATTATGCAGGTGGTATTACTAAAGCTGTTGAGAGGACTGTGAAGTATCTAAGTTCAAAAGAGAAAAATCTTAAGATTGAAGTAGAAACTCGGAATCTTGAAGAGGTACAAGAAGCATTAAACACAGGAAATGTTGATCGAATAATGTTTGATAATTTCTCCCCAGAATTAATGATTGATGCAGTTAAACTTGTAGGTGGCCAATGTGAAACTGAAGCAAGTGGAGGAATTACTGGGGAAACCATTAGAAGCTATGCGGAAACTGGTGTTGACTTTATTTCTGTCGGTGCATTGACACACTCAATTAAAAGTTTAGATTTGAGTTTGAAAGAGTATTAAACAAAAATCTGTTCACTTCAGGTAGTTGCAGATAGACTCAATATCTACTTCATGCATTCCTTCAAATTCAAATACCTCAATTTGTAATTTTGTCTTTGTAATTTTTTCTTGAAAAGCAACAACAGCTTCTTCAGTTTTATAGGGGTCCTTAGTGCCAGTAAAGTAAGAAAGGGTAATTTCTCGAAAAACGGAATTTTGCTCATCTAAGTTCACATCACGGGGGATCATCCCACTACAAATTAATAATTTAGAAGGTTTTATTTGTCCATTTGCAATCCAGCGAAATGCGGTTGCTACACCTTGACTGAACCCCAATACATGTATGGTGTCCCACTCCTTCAGATTTAACAAAGAAGTATGAAGTGTATTTAAATAGTTAATGTGATTTCTAATATCTAATTCTCTATTTTCTTTGGTCATCCAGCTTGCTCCAACCCTTCCTTCTGTCCCTTGCAAATAGAATCGGTGCAATCCTTCAGGAGCTACAATTGTGTAACCTAAACTTATTAATGGTTCAAATTTCTTTAAAAAATATTTTGCTAACTGACCATAACCATGCAATACGTAAATGAGCTTCCGAGAGTCATTCCCTCCAATGCTATAAACCGGGCTGTTTAGTTGTATTTTAAGATTTGTTTGTTTCAATTGAGAGTTATAAAGTTTTTTAAACTTTCAATATATGCTTCAAAACCCATTACCAAAGGAACATCAGCGTGGTTGGCTCCAACAATTCTATGTGCCTCACTATAAGTGCCTTGATAGTTCTTATAAACGACTTCCCCATGTGTATTGATGTCCAGAAAATCATCAATGGTGCCATGAATCCAATAGAAAGGTTGGCTGATTTTCTTTATTTCTTCTGCATTATCAATCTCTAGATTTACAAAAAATGACTTTGGTAAACTTAAACCACTTCCATCTTGTACCATAACATCAGCACTCGCAAATGGACTCTCAAGCATTATTTTACTAGGGGCAATTGTCCTAGGATTTGCAGTCAACTCACAAACAGCTGCGGCTCCTAAACTAAAACCATACATCATAAATCGATCATCGTTTAAACCTTGATCTTTTAACCATTGTATAGCCGCATCAGAGTCTTCATACATATTATCCTCCGAAGGTTTCCCTTCACTTAATCCATATCCTCTGTAGTCGAAAGTTAAAACTCCATAATTGCATAATCCACCTACATTGGCTAAAAGTTTGGTTCTAGGCCAATAGAAATCCATATGACCTGCATTTCCATGACAGTAAAGAATCACTGTATCAAGTCCTATTCTTGAAATGTCACCAACATAGGTTGCATATATTTTTTCTCCATTTGTTCCAACTTCTAAGGTAAATAACGTTATGCTATCCTGAGGAATGGTATATTCACTTACATCAATTTCTTGTATACCTTCAAAATCATCAAATTGATATTCAGAAATTGAAGTGTCAGGATTGAATAGGTTCTCATCCAAATCCAAACACGACGATAAGAAAATTGATAATCCAATATAGAATAATAGTTGTTTCATTAAAATCGCTTTGCTATTCCCAAATAAATTCCTACAGCTCCTTTTGGTTGATTGTTTATTGAATAAGTCTTGTAATCTATTGTTAGGTTTTTTGAATTTCTGGTGGGAGCCAACCATTTACTTTCAATCGTGAAGTTCCAGTTTTGAGGTGTAGAAAAAGTATTGCCAAACTGAATACCGGTTAGGATTCTTTTTGTTTGATCCTCATCATGTGCTCTAATATTAGAAAGTTCTATCCAATTTGTGACTCCGAAATACATGAAATGTAGTTCTCCATATTCCCAATATGCATTCAAATCAATTTGAGGATAAATTTTAAAATTGGGAGCTCTAAAATCATTTAAATAATTTAGTGATCCACTTGCGGATAGTCCAGGTATCCAACCATTTGGAATAAAAAACCCATAAGTTACCCCAGCATCTAACTGAAGTGTTTTGTATATTAATGAGGTGGTTTGAATTCCTGTATGAAACGTTAATGAATCTGTAATTCCTCTAGCATAATTTATAGAGGTAAGCGGAATTGGAATTGTAGTGCCTGCAAACCCGATTAAAGGACCTCCTATATTACCTGACAGTTGGTTTTCACCATCCTCTAAAGGTTGCACAATTTTCTGACTAGTGCAGGCTCCAAAAACGGACAGTAAACCAAAAAAAATGAAGGTGTATTTCAGCATTGTTAGTAAAAAATATCAAATATACTCTCGCTTTTGCTTTATTTAGTAGTATTAATAACGAAAAATTATAATATGAAAAAAACAAAAATTTTTATGACAGCGTTGGCTTTGGGCATATCCTCTTTTGCTTTCGCACAGGTAAATCTTAATTTTGGATTAGGGTATCATCAAGGTGCTTTTGGTAACGAAATGGGATACACTGCTGAAACCGATGCGTCGGGTGTAACTACTGAGACAGCCACTAATTTATCTTTTGGTGGAGGAATTCCAATTACCATTGGTGTTGGACTTGGTATTACCGATAACATTACATTAGATGCAAACTTTGAATATTGGTTAGGAAGTGAGAAAACTGTTCTTGATCAATCATCTCCATTAGGGAGCGGAACTGCTGTTACTAAGTCAAATCAAATCAGATTTGCTCCATCGTTATTGTTTCATAATGGAGACAATGGATTATATGGTAGAGTTGGTTTAGTGCTTCCAGTAGGAGGTAAAACTACTGTAGAAATTGTACAAGAAGGTGGAGGTTTTAAATCTACCGAAAATCAAGAATCTGCTGGTGCATTTTCTGTAGGAGGTGTAGCAGGAGTTGGTTACAAGCACGGAATTTCTGACAATCTTCAAATTTTTGGAGAGCTTCAAGCAGTTGCACTTACAATTAAAAGTAAATCTTCAACAATTACAGATTATGAAGATAATCTTGGTGGAACTTTGGATTCACAGTATCCAACAGTTCAAGACAAAGAAACAGAATATGTAGATGAAGTAAAATCTACGGACAACTCAGATACTAGTAAACCATGGATGGAAACTGCATCAAAATCAGCTTACAGTTCATTGGGATTGAATGTTGGTATTCGTTGGATTTTCGGAGGATAATAGATCTTCAAAAAAAATAACAAAGAAAAGCCTGAGCATTTGCTCGGGCTTTTTTAATTTGCACTTGTGAATACAATCTCATTAATCGTAGCAATTGCAGAGAATGGTGCAATTGGGAAAGACAATCAACTCTTATGGCGGATTCGCGATGATCTCAAATTGTTTAAGGCAGCTACAAATGGACATGTTGTAATTCACGGAAGAAAGTCCTTTGAATCAATCGGGAAACCACTTCCTAATCGTTCCAATGTTATCATTACGCGAAACAAGGAATATGTGCCCAATGGAGCTTTCTTAACGCATTCTTTAGATGAGGCTTTGTCGCTAGCCAATAAGCTTGAACAGAATGCTGAAATATTTATTTTAGGAGGAGCAGAAATCTATCGCCAAGCACTGCCTTTAATTGACAAGTTGTACATTTCTCATGTACATGCATCCTTCCCT
>JABDQY010000184.1 GCA_013042025.1 Bacteroidia bacterium | reverse complement strand
GTCACTGCAAAAGTGTGTTGAATATGCTCTTGAGAATAATATTACAATTCTTCAAAATCAGGTTCAAGGGGAAATCATTGATAACAATCTTACTCAAGCCAAAATGAGCAGATTGCCAAGTTTAAATGGCAGTGGAAGTCACAACTACAACAATGGTAGAACAATTGACCCTTTCAGTAACTCGTTTATTGAAAGAACCATTCAATCCAATAGTTTTTCGTTAAATGCAGGGGTATTGTTATATGGCGGAAGTCAAATCAACAATAGCATTAAACAAACAAAAGTTTCAAAGCTTGCTAATGATAAAGGCACAGAAGTACTTAGAAATCAAATTGCTCTTTCTGTTGCATCTACCTATCTACAAATTATTCAAGCAGAAGAAAATCTTAAAATTGCCAAAAGACAAGAAGAGTTGACCGAAAATCAACTAAAAAGGGCTGAAATTTTGGTAGAGAGTGGAACAACAAATCAAGGTACAACACTCAATTTGCAAGCACAGTTAGCTAATGATAAAGTGCAAAGCATCAATGCGGAAAATCAAATTCAAATGGCATACAATGCAATGCTAAACTTGTTACAATTAGACACTGAAACTCCATTTGAAATAGCTATGATATCCATAGATGAATTGCCAACCATGCCTATGGAATCCGTTGCGGAACTTTATGAAATATCGTTAAATAACCTACCAGAAATCAAACAAGCAGAATTAACGATAACGCAAAGTCAAATAGGAGAAAAAATAGCAACTTCAGGATTGCTTCCAAGTCTCTCTGCTTATGGTAATGTGAATACTGTTTATTCAGAAAGTGGTGTTGAGCCTACTTTCACCGGGTTTCTTCCTGAGCTAGTTGGCGTAACCGAAAACACCTTAGAAAACGTATATTTTGTCGAACCCCAATTCGAATACAACACAAAGAGTTTTGGAAATCAATTGAGCGACAATAGAGGTCAGTCTATTGGTCTATCTCTATCGCTACCAATCTTCAATGGTTATAGAAACAAAACATCAATGGAAAACGCTAAGTTGTCTACGCAGATAAATGAACTTAATCTAGCTAATACCAAAAATCAATTGAGAAATGACATAACCACTGCTTATACTAATCTTAAGGCCGCAAAGAGCAGATATGATGCTGCTGTTTTAAGTGAAAAAGCACAACGGCTTAATTTCGATTTCAATGAAAAGAGATTTGAAGCTGGACTAACAAATAGTGTGGATCTGCTTGCAGCAAAGAATCAATGGTTCCAAAGTCAATTGCAACTTAACAATGCTAAATATGAATATCTATTCCGAAATTCAATCATAGAGTTTTACAAAGGAAACGAGCTAAAAATATAACTGAAATGAGTAAGAAAAATATACTAATAGGAGCAGGATTACTAATTCTTGTTATTGCATTAATTTTAATTGGCAAGAATCGAAAAAAAGGTGAGCTTGAAGTGAATGTTACACAAGTTGAGAAGAGAACAATCATCTCCACCGTTTCTGCTAATGGTAAAATAAGACCTGAAGCAGAGGTAAAAATAAGTGCAGATGTTTCGGGAGAAATAACGCAACTTTATGTACAAGAAGGAGATACCGTTAAAGAAGGTCAATTACTACTTAAAATTAATCCGGATTTGTATATAACATCTCGAGACCGTGCTCAAGCTGGACTAAGCAGTTCTCAATCAAGTTATAAAACAACACAAGCTCAACTTACACAAGCTGAATCACGATTTAATGAGCAAAAATTAAGCTTTGAGAGAAATGAAAAACTTTACAATGACAAGGTGATTAGTAAAGCAGAGTTTGACGCTGCCAACACTGCATTTCAAGTTGCTCAAAGTGAAGTTAAAGCAGCAAAGGAGCGTTTGCAAGCAGCAAAATTTGGTATTGATAATTCTCGAGCTTCTCTTAATGAGGCAAATAAAAACTTAGGCCGAACTAGCATTTATGCTCCTTCAGATGGAGTTGTAAGTGCTTTAAACAATGAAAAAGGAGAACGTGTGGTTGGTACAGCTCAAATGGCTGGAACCGAAATCATGATAATCTCAAACTTCAATAATATGGAGGTTATTGTTGATGTTAATGAAAACGATATTTTACAGGTAACAAAAGGTGATACTGCAGAAGTAGAAGTTGATGCTTATGGAAGTAGAATTTTTAGAGGTATTGTTACGGAAATTTCTCGTTCAGCGAATAATGCAGGAGGAGTTCAAATGAGCTCTGACCAAGTAACCAACTTTGAAGTGAAGATTCGTTTGTTAAAAAGCAGTTATGAGGACTTGATTGAATTGAATACAACAGCATTTCTGCCAGGAATGAGTGCAAATGTTGAAATTCAAACGAATGTGAAACCAGATATAAACTGTTTGCCAATAGAGGCAGTAACCACAAGAATGCATCAAAAAGACTCTACATCTCAGAAATCTACCGGAGATGATGATGAATTGGACGAAGTTGTATTCAGTATTAGTGAAGGTGAAGTTTTGAAACATGTTGTAATCACCGGAATACAAGACAGTAGGTATATTGAAATAACAAGCGGTTTAGATGACATTCAGGAAGTAATTTCTGGTCCATACGAGGCAGTAAGTAAAAAGCTCGAAGAAGGAAAAAGAGTTACGGTCACAGACAAACCTGTTCTAGATAAATTGGAAGAATAGTCCAAATGTGAAGGTTTAAAAGGTAACTTAAATCACGTATTTTTTTACGTTTTAGCGTTAACTTTGGCTGTTATTTTGATTAACATCCTAACAATAAGCTGAAATGAAAAAAACCGTATTCTATTTAACCGTTGTAATCTTTTTATTTAGTTGCACCAACAACAGTAATTCATCGAAGACTGAAGAATCATCAAAAGACTTTACTGAGCTTGATGAACAAGCTCGAAGATTATTTGCTTCACTTCCATCTATCGCTGCGGATTCAGGAATGAACATTACACCTGAAAAAATAGCTTTAGGTAAAATGCTTTATTTTGACAATAGGCTATCTAAAGATTCAACTCAAAGTTGTAATACGTGCCATAATTTAGAGACATTTGGGGTCGATAATAAATCTTTCTCTGAAGGAAATGATGGAGAACTTGGAGAAAGAAATTCACCTACAACTCTAAACGCTGCCTTTCATATAGCTCAGTTCTGGGATGGACGTGAACCTGATGTTGAAGCTCAAGCAGGAGGGCCAATCCTTAATCCTGTAGAAATGGCAATGCCAAGCGAAGAAGCTGTTACCAGCAGACTTTCAAAAATTGAAGAGTATAAGGTAGCTTTTGCAAAAGCGTATCCAGAAGACAACAGCCCAATCACATACGATAATCTTAAAAAGGCAATTGGGGCATTTGAAAGAACATTAGTTACCCCTTCAAAATTTGATGATTACATAGCAGGAAATAATGAAGCCTTAACAAACAAAGAAAAAGAAGGACTTCAAAGGTATATTAAGGCAGGATGCACAACTTGTCATAGTGGTGCTCTCTTAGGAGGAAATATGTATCAAAAATTTGGTCTTTTCGGAGACTACTGGGAGTATACGAAAAGTGATCGCATCGATGGAGGAAAATATGAAGTTACCAAAAAGGAATCGGATAAATACATCTTTAAAGTCCCTTCATTACGAAACATTGAAAAGACAGGACCATATTTCCATGATGGAAGTGTAGAAAGCTTAGATGATGCTATCAGTATAATGGCTAAACTTCAGTCTAACCAAGATTTAAATGCTCAAGAAGTGAATTCTATAAAAGTATTTTTATATACGCTTACTGGAGAAGTTCCAAAAGAATCGTTGCTATAATTTATCCATTCCAGTCTGCTGGATTCTCTCGCCATTGTTCAAGACTGCTTAAATCATTGGATTGAACGTATCCTGCTTGAATAGCATGTTCAATTAAACTTGAATAATTACCGAGTGTAAAATAGGGACAGTTCGCTTTTCTAAAATTATCATCGGCTAGTTTAAAGCCATAGGTAAATATTGCCGCCATTCCTAAAACGTTGTATCCTTC
>JABDQY010000183.1 GCA_013042025.1 Bacteroidia bacterium | reverse complement strand
ATGATTACCTGTATCGTTTTTAGTGACAGTTTGAACTTATTTCGAGGTTGAACCTTCGCGAAGTAAAATCCCTTGTAGAACGAAGATTTTAAAAAATCATTCACCGTTTTACTATGAGATTGATGCCAAACCTTAATGTTGGGACAATAGATAGTTGGATATCCTGCTTTAAGGATTTCTAAGCGGATGTATTCTTCGACACCATAGCCGATTTTTTTTCCTTTCATGTCTAAGTCTGTATGAAAACCACCCACTTCTTCCAAAATTTCTTTCTTAAAACCGCATGCACAACCATTGATATGACCTTTAGTATGCATAACCATTTGCGTTTCACTTAGAAGAGGCATTTCTACATATGTATTTTTAATCCACATCGGATCATTCTTTCTCCAATAAAGCGTTCGACCAGTGAAACTTACAACCGTCTCATTGATAAGTACATCCTTAATATCTTCTAACAGACTTGAAACTGGGAATGCATCATCATCTATATAAAAAACAAAGTCTGCTAGTGATTCTTTCCATCCTCTGTTTCTAGCATTGCTTGCACCAACAACTTCTTCAAAAACAAAACGAATTTGTGAATTTTGTTCTTGTTGAATTTTAACAATGTCAATAGAATTGTCTGTACATGCATTTAGTACCACCACTATTTCATGTGGTATTTTAGCATTTAATTGAGCATAATAGGGGAGAACTTCGTTTAAATTATTTGCTCTATTATGTGAGCAGATTATAATCGATATCTCAGGTTTTTTATGCAACTTAGCAGCAATTTTAAGGGCAAAAATTGACATTTAACCTTGTAATACCTGTTTATAATAGAATTCATTCTATTAGGAGGCTTATGAATAGCATTCTAAAAACTCCTATACGAGGGAATTTAGATATCTATATAAGCTGCGATGGGAGTAGTAGTTCAGCAGTAGTAGATTATGTAAACTCAATCCAATGGAGACATGGCGAGTATAAAGTAATCCAGCAATCAAAGCAATTGGGAGTGGATGCACATATTTTGGCATGCATGAAGATGGCTAAAGACTTAGGACATGTGATTCTTTTAGAAGATGATTTGGTAGTTTCTTCCAGCTTTCAGGAATATTTGTTACATGCTCAAAAATTAATCAAGCAAGAAAGGAACATCTCAGGCTTAAGTCTATACAGATATCCAATTCTCGAATCCAATCATTTCCCTTTCGAACTAATACCTAATAATGAATTTATCTATTACATGCAAAGACCGTCAAGCAAAGGGTGTTTTTATTCTTGGGATATGTTGGAACCCTATTTTAAATTTTTAGAAACCTTTGATAACGATTTTGAAAGTTATCATTTACCTGAGAATGTTAAGAAATGGAGCAATGAAGTTTGGGAGAAGAGTTTTTATTGTTTTCTTCAACATTCTGGAACCTACTTAGCATTTCCACGCTACAGCTTAACTTCTGATTTCGCAGATATTGGAGTGCATATGAAGAAACAGACGTTGAAGTATGTCCATCAATCAAAACTCTACATTTCTAAGCGTTTTGGTGATTTCAATAAATTGGAAGAAACTGATAATGTATATGATTCATTCTATGAGCTTATCCCAAGAGTGGTAAAGAAATACAATCCTGAACTTGAGGTATATGACTTTGAAATGGACATCTATGGAAACAAGACATTAAGTAAAATTAGCTCTGAGTATTTGATATCTGAAAAACCGACTAATATAGGATTGTTTGGATGGGAGCGAAGATTAAAACCTGAGATAAACAATTTACTATTCCATCAAGAAGGTGAATTTTACCAACTTGCTAAAACAAGAAGTTTTAGGCAAAAAAATAGGCAAGAAAAGTTAAAAGAGAATTTCTTGTATTACTATCCAGATACCAGAATAAAGGACTTAATAAAGATGAAGTGGTCTGAAATAATTTCCCGATTCATTTAACATCGATTAACCATAGTCCAATCGGTTCAGTTCTTTTCTTGTACAAAGAAGATAATGTTAAGTATCCTTGATTCTCTGCAACCACTTCTTTTATGTGAAAATTTAACGTTGGATAGTTCTGTTCCAAATGAGAGATGATTTTTTGTGGTTTAGATTTGAAATAGGATAAGATTACATCTCCACTCGAAACGGAGTCAACTAGTAATACCTGTTGTTTATCAACTAGTATCATTCGAGATTGGGAATTCTTAAATAAGGGAGCAGCATAATAGTTCTCCGAAAATACTTTTGATTTACTATTATGGTTTGCAGCTCGTTTATTATTTTCTAGTAAAATAGCCTTCCCGGTTTGAGCATAAGAAGGATTTTCAAATTGAACAAAGACTGGATGGATGATATTGATAATGCTTGAAAGTGCAATTAACCCAATCAGTATTGGTTGAAAAAGAACAGTATTCTTTTCATTAATTGTTACTAAAATTAGTGGTAGATATAAGTAGACAAAGTAATTGGCAGTTCCAAATATGGTAATTAAAACAAGCAGCGTTAGCAAGTGTAAACCAAATTTAAGATTCCAATTTTTGTAAGTTAGGAGTACAAGTGCAAGTAGCGTTATTGTTCCGTGTTTTATAAATGTAGTTATTGGAGCAAATCCTATATTTTCAATTCTAGTTAGAAGCGAATTGCTATACGTATTTTCAGGAATTAGAATATGAATTGCCACAATACATATAAATGCTATAAGAGTAATTGCAGCAATCTTGAATTTATATTTCCATATACTCTGCTCATAAGCTAAGAGTCCTACAAAAGTGAATAATCCATGAACTGGATGAAGGATAAAAACAAGCACAGAGGTAATTGATATACGTGTAAATGTGTCATATGATTTAAAACCAGACTGATACAAAATTATTCCTAAGAGAAGCGTTACATGTTCCGATCGATGTAGTTTAAAGTAATAACTCGAAATAATTATTAAACCAAGAAAGAATGCTTTATTAGAGAATCCTAACTCCCCATAAATTAAGAGCAGAAATCCGAGTAAGATTAAACTATGAAATACCACTGAACCGTATTGATTTGAGATTCCAAAAGCAATAAAAGATTGGGTGTAGCAGTATAGGTTTGAAACAATGTTGTTGGTGTAGTGATTAAAAAAATCACCTGAAAGATTAACTGCATTGCTAAAATTCCAGGCTGCATCTAGACCATTTATTGGATTAGAAAACTGAGGTAAAACGGCTAAAAGAAAAAGTAGAATTAATAGATATGGAGATACCTTTTTGAGCAAATTCCTTTATGAATTAACGCATCAAATAAATCTTACCAAAGCCTTGAGTGAAGAAATTATCTCCAGCAGTCTCATAACGTTCGATGTCCTCGCCATCAATTTTTGCCACAACCTTGTACAGATAAACTCCATTTGCTAATTGGTCTCCAAATTCGTCTGTACCATCCCAACTAAACTCAGAAATGTTGTTTCCAATCTTAATATGGCCTAACTCACTTTGTGTAATTTCTCGCACAATTTTACCAGTAACAGTTAAAATCTGAATTTTCATATAGTCAGGTATCTGCTCTCCTGTTAAGGTATAAACAAACTTCATTGAAGTTGTAAATGGATTTGGATATGGATAAATATTTGAAATAGTTGCTTCACGCACTACTTTAAAATTGATTTGATATTTCAAATCACTAGAAACGTTTCCTGAAGCATCTGTAACAACTACAGTAAGCCTGTATGTTCCCGATTCTAATTCATTTGCTGAATATTCTAATACAGCTTTTTCGCCAGGTTTGGTGGCAGGATAAAAGACAACATCACTTCTAGTATGCAGTATTGAATCGATCGGACCGTATGGGTTTCCACTTTCATTTACTTTCTGAATAATTACATCAAATGAACTAGGATTATCAATAAAGATAAATTCATTTTCATCCAGGACAGACATTGTAATAACTGTGTTTGGAGAAACAATATCTTCATCCAAGATATGAACGCCATCAAACACAACGTCAAGTAACGGATTTCTTTCATCATTTAAAACCAAATATCTTAGATCAAGTACATTATTCTCAAGTTTCTCTTCTGGTTGGTCGAAGTCTGGATTCACTATGATAGTGAATCGATTGTTTCCTGTTAGTCCACGTGTATCAAATTTGTACGTTAGAATAACTGAATCATTAGGAAGAAGGGGGTAATAGTATTTTCTTTCTATTGTATCAACCAAATTATCCGACTTTCGATTAATTGCCAATACTAAAACACTATCCATTGAATAATTTGAAATATTCTGGTACGCTACTTCAAATGAGATTGAGTCTCCTTCTTGAATGGTATCATGACTTTGATGGTATGCAATTGATGGTTGTATAGTCCCCTCAGGCACCCCTTCGTACAATATTGTCCATCTTTCTTGTTGTTCAGGAGTTCGTTCTATCTCATCTTTAAAATGAGCTTCAATTTTCAAGTAAGGGTATACATAGGCATCAATATTGGAAATATCTAAAGAGGAATTATAAATTTTGTCTACCAATAAATCTTCAGTTTCACTTTGCCTAACTCCAATAATGCGATAATAAACAGAGTCCTCAGGAGAGTCATATGTTTTACCCTTGCGTTTATAAAACTCTTTCCATTCGGTTGCAGGACCAATTTTCTGTGATTTAATTATTCCTTCAGTTGATATTGGATACAACACAGAAGCAAAGTTTGCTTGCTGGGTTTCAGGATCAGCTGATGAATTGACATTTGCCACTAATTCAGTGGCCTTACCAGGAGCCAAACCTCTTTCGCCAAATAGGCCATATGGATAACCATCCGGCACATTTCTAATTTCAATTGCACCGAAATCTTCAATTGCTTGGAACAAGGTATCTGCCCATTGGTCATTTGCTGTTGTTCCTGATGTCATCATAAAAACCATGTATTTCTCAGGAATCTTATGCAGGTGTTTAAGCAAAGAATCACGCACTGCTGCATTTCGAGTGTCAAACCAAAACACTCCAGAGTATTCTCCAGCAATGTGATATTTGAATCCTTTATGATCTCTACCTGCTACAATTCTGTTGTATACACTTGGGTAACTTATTCTATCTAAATTATCCGGGTCAATAGCAATTACCTCGACTCCATTCCATAAATATCTACCAATGGTTTTGTTGAAGCCAATGTACATGTTACGTTTTGTTACGTGAGTGCCTCTTCCGGCAACGTTAAGCACAAATTTGTCTCCGATTGTTTTGGTGAATTCTATATTTCGTTTATTGGAATCTAGTTTAATCCGATCCTTTGTAGTTTCACCAAGTTTGGAATAATAACCTTGAGACCAACCTACTGGACTATTGTGAATTAGAGCAAATGTTGAGTTTTCCCAAGTTCCACCTTCATTTGCTGGTTTATTGTATCTTGCTCTCCAAAAGAAGTCGGTGCTATCAAAAGGAGGAAGAATAAAACGATGTTTAATAATGTTACTTCCCGTAATCACTCCTGAATTTTGTAGAACAGGGCTATTATACAAAGGAGTAGTGTCAATTTCAAAAATTACTTCAACATTTCCAGCAAGTATGTTGTTGTTTTGAACTTCAAGAATAACCTCTGGGTCTGGTATAATTCCATCCTTTTTAGGTTTAAGTACACTTAAACTGTTAGAAGGCATGTAGTATGTGTATTCATACGTATTGTTAAGCTCTCCAAAAGGAGCAAGTTCAGCAATACTGTCGCCATAATCAACGGTTATTGTAAACGTATGAAATCCATTACTGTATGGACCATTCGGAAACCAAATCCGTACATCTTTCGTGGTATTTATTCTACCATACGTATAAGGACCAAATTTTCTTATCGTATCATTACTGTATTTTAAGCTCACAAAAACGGATGGAGTATCGCTACTCGCCATTCCAAAATTCTCAAGTGTAAAATCTATAGCGAAGGAATC
Source organism: Bacteroidia bacterium (assembly GCA_013042025.1). Lineage (GTDB taxonomy): Bacteria > Bacteroidota > Bacteroidia > NS11-12g > UBA9320 > UBA9320. The sequence continues at coordinate 2,015 of JABDQY010000183.1, read as the reverse complement.
AAGTTCAGCATTTGCATCTTCAGGGTATGCACGCACATTATCTTGAATTGTATAATCTGGTTTCAGAGGTGTATATAGCTTAATAGCTGGATCTCCATGTAAAACCATTTGACGACACTGGGAACGGTTAAAGTTGTCTAAAGGATTTTGATATTCTTTGGTTGTTTTAGCTATTACTTCACCTATGCTTTCTCCATAGTTTAGATTATAAATGCGTTTGTAAAAAATTTGAGTCCAAGAATAAAGTTGTGGTATGAATCCGAATGCACTACTTGCAATCCAAGCTACAGCTCCTGTTTTCTCTTGTAATAAGAAATCCTCAGGAAGTGACACATCACCGTAACTATTACCTAATGCACAACCGTTGAAAAGAAACAAGGGATATTTGCCCTCATTTTCAAGGTGCTGAGGTTTACCCATATCTATTTCCAATACTTGAGAAGCTCCATGACCGAAGTAACTAATAAGATTAGTTCCATCGTTTATAACTGCTTGAATATCAGAAACCAAGGAAGAATCGACTGCTTGTGCATCAGCTTTTGCAATGCTTATACTTTTCCCTCCAAATTTTTCTCCTTCAAAGATTGACTTGTATGTTTGTTGATGTGATTTAAGTTGTGCTTGTTCTGCAGCAGTTTCTCCGCCAGTAAGTTGTAGAACGACCTTGGATTTATTTCCATGGCTTTCATGTAATTTTAACTTGTACAAGTAATTCTGCACTTGGCTATTTATCCTAGCAGGAACTCTACCAATTGCCATTGCAGGACTAAAATCGTTAGGTTCGTAATCAGTAACGAAAAAGTAATCCGAAGAAGGAATACCCCATGTAGGTACTAAATCTTCATATTGCCTACGTTCATATTCAAAACGCATTAAATTATACGATTGACCTTTACCTAAAAGTAAAACATGAGTTGGGTGATTTGGTTGTTCGTCATATATTTTCTTGCAAAAATTTCTTAAAGCTACAGGGTGGTGATAACCGTAATAAAAGTTTTCGTATAAATCAGGTGTTTCTACAACCAGCACATTGTAAGAACCTCCTTCTGGACTTTCTCTATATGCCTTGTAATCCGCCGCACTGCTTGCAAGAAATGGGTTTGTGATAATAATGAAGTTGTAGTCGGTTGACGAATAATCTACCTTAGTAACATTCTTAAGCTTAATGTTAGATGCAGGTATGGTGTTTATTGCTGATTGATCTGAGATAAACAATTCCTTTTCTCCAACACTAGAACTATTAAATTGTAATGTAGAACCAGTCACATCACCCTGAATTCTTCGATTATTGGTTAAATCGTAAATCCAAGGATTACTTCCTGAGTAATCTGTAAATTCAAAATAGGTGTTATTCCCAGTGTACTTCCAACCGAAGGTAGAAGCATTATTCATAGTTAAGTTTCTTGGGTAGTCTACTATTATATAAGAAACCGCATGTCTTCCTTTAGTTAAATAGATAGACTTGAAATCAAAGTCGGTTGTAGGAGTTCCCATCAAACTAGCATCTAACGAACCAGATTTAACAATTTTGGTATAACCTCGATGTTTTTGACTCAACAGAATTGTGCTACCTATACTTGCTTGAATTTCGTGGTTTATACCATTAATGATTGCACCCGTGCCTATTGGATCAGATTTGCCATAAACTGCAAACTCATATTCTGGTGTAGGTCCAGATGAATTATAATGCTCAGTATTAACTCCAAAAAGAGCTGTTCTGCTTGCTGCAATATAAGAGCTGAACCATCCTTCTCCTTCCGTGTATTCAGAATAAAATCCAGGAGAGTTATATGGACTTCCATCATAAAATTCATCGCTATTGAGACTCCCATCTGTATTGAAAACGCGTGGTGAATGATACCATATCCATTCATCTGTGGTTTTACCTGTATAATCAGAGTTGTAGAAATTGGAAATACGCTTACCTGGTGTACTTGTGGTCCATGTTAAATAATAATTAGAAGTATCGGTGTACAAGCTCATATACTCATGAGGTTGTTCCGATGGAGTACGAT
>JABDQY010000178.1 GCA_013042025.1 Bacteroidia bacterium | reverse complement strand
AGGGAGTATAGATAAAAGCATAGCTCATGAGTGAAGCAAAACCTAAAAGTGCAGCATATGTATTAAGATACAATCCTAATATACTAACACCAATTATCCCAGTTACAGCACAAAAAACACCAGCTTCCAATATGCTCATTCTGTTTTGTGCAATTGGTCGATTTGCCGTTCGAGTCATTAACTTATCAAAGTCTTTTTCAATTATTTGATTTATACCGTTGGAAGAAGCGACAACTAAAAATCCACCAATTATCAATGCAATCAAATCTGTATAATCTATTGCTCCTGAAGTTCCAATTAGAAAACCAAGTACTGAAGACAAGACCACTGTAAATGTTAATCTAAATTTGATTAACTGATTGTAATCTTTTAGTTTATCCTTTAATGATGTTGAGTTATGTGTAACTGTTGCTTCCAAATTAGATTTATACTTTTTTAGGTGCTCTGATTATGAGGGTGCAAATATAAAATTGTATTACAAATATTGTCGCTCCAATTGTTATATGGAATAGTTTTGAAAAAGCCACCCAATTAGCGTAAATAAGCAAGACTCCTAACAGTATTTGTAGTAGTGTTAAAAGCGGAAGGTATAACGCTAGTTTTGTGATAGATTTTTCATTTCCTTCCTGCTTAATTCTTACATACTGAAATGAAGCAAGTAGCAACATAGCAAAGGCTAATACTCTGTGCCATTGGTAGTTACGGAAGGTGTCAATCACGGATATAATTTGACTCGATTGACTTTCAAGCGAGTCATAAATTCCACGAACCTGTGTTCCTAAAACAATTTGAACAATTGCTAACAGTAGTAAGCTAACAGAAATCCATAGCAAATTTGTTGTTACGCTAGATTCAAGTTTTATACTTTTAACCCGTATTCGTGCAAGTATGAAAAATGATATTGCGGCGAATGCAGCCAGAAAATGAATGGTAACTAAACCACTTAGCAAATTTGAATTTACTACGATCGCCCCCAAAAAGGCATTTATGAAGACCATTAAAAATCCAAATAGTGTTAAGAAGAATATTCGTTTATCTGAATTTAGAAATGGAATTGAAGCAAGTAATGTAACGAAGACAATTAAACCTGTTAAAGCTCCCCACAGGCGATTCCCGTACTCAACATATGCCTTTGTTACATTAAATGTATGTTCTTCTTCAAGATTTAAGTTTTGTTCAATGTTTTGAGCAAGATCATCCATCCCTATGGTTTGAAGTAATTTTACAAATCGTTCGGTTTTCTGTATTCTTTGTGTTTTAAAATACTCTTCATAATTATCTGGTAACTCAGATTCGGAAGCGGGAGGGATGTATTCTCCAAAGCACTTGGGCCAATCTGGGCAACCCATACCGCTTCCAGTACTTCGTACTAATCCACCTATGGCAAATAGCATAAAGATAAAGAAGATTGATAACCAGTTGAGCTTTTTATACATTATTAATAAAAGAAAAAAGCCAAACAATTGTTTGGCTTTCTATTTTTAAATTTCGTTTGGTTTAAACCAGCGTTTCAAGAGTGCCCAGAAATGCAAAGTCTCACGTTCGGGTTGTTCTTTCCCGTCTGAAGTTGTTGACGTAGCATTTTCAAATAACTCAATTTCTTCTCCATCAATAGGTACATTTTGAGGAATAAAGTCAGCATCAGATCCTGGTTTACTGTAATCATATGCCCATCTGTAAACAGTAGGAATAGGACCATCCCAGTTTCCGTGAATACGTTCTTCTGGAGTTGTCCATTCTAGTGTATTGGATTGCCAAGGATTTGTTCCAGCTTTCTTTCCGAAGAAAATACTTGAAAAGAAATTGTATAAGAAGAATAATTGAGCGATACCACCCAATATTGCAGCTAATGTCATAATTACGTTTACATCGAACCATACTCCATATTCTGGTAGTAAAGTGAATGCATAATATCTTCTTGGTACTCCTGCTAATCCCATAAAGTGCATCGGGAAGAAAACCAAGTATGCTGAGATAAAGGTTAACCAGAAATGGATATATCCTAACGGTTTGTTCATCATTCTTCCAAACATTTTAGGGAACCAATGATAAATACCAGCTAGCATTCCAAATATTGCAGCACAACCCATAACAATATGGAAGTGACCAACAACAAAGTAGGTATCGTGTAACTGAATGTCTAGAGCTGCATTTCCTAAGAAAATACCGGTTAAACCTCCTGAGATAAAGAATGATACAAGACCAATAGCAAACATCATCCCATTTGTAAATCGAATGTTACCTCTCCATAAAGTGGCTAAGAAATTAAATGTCTTAACAGCAGATGGTACCGCAATAATCAATGTGGTTACCAAGAATACTGCTCCTAGTAAAGGATTCATACCTGTAATAAACATGTGGTGACCCCAAACAATAAAAGATAAGAATGCTATACCTAATAACGAGATAACCATTGCAGTATAACCAAAGATTGGCTTACGAGAGTTAACCGCTATCACTTCAGATGTAATTCCTAATGCAGGCATAATAATGATATAAACTTCAGGGTGACCGAGGAACCAGAATAAATGCTGGAATAGGATAGGGCTACCTCCTGTATGTTCAAGGGCTCCTGCAGAACCTAAATAGATATCAGATAAATAGAAACTTGTTCCAAACCCTCTATCAAATAAAAGTAGTAATCCTCCTCCAAGAAGTACTGGGAATGATAATAGTCCTAAAACGGCAGTTAAGAATAATGCCCAAATAGTCAAAGGCATTCTTGTCATAGACATGCCTTTAGTTCTCATATTTAACACCGTGCTTATGTAGTTAATACCACCTAAAAGTGAAGAAGCAATAAATAGAACAATTGCCACTAGCCAAAGGGTCATACCTGCTCCAGAACCTGGCATTGCTTTTGGTAACGCACTTAATGGAGGATAGATGGTCCATCCACCAGAAGCTGGTCCAGTTTCAACAAATAATGAAGAAAGTAATACAACACTTGAAGCAAAGAAGAACCAATATGATAGCATATTCATAAATGGAGATGCCATATCTCTAGCTCCAATTTGCAATGGAATAAGTAGGTTGGCAAATGTTCCACTTAAACCAGCAGTAAGAACGTAAAATACCATAATTGTTCCGTGTAATGTAACCAAGGCCATATAATAACCTGCATCTAGTTTGCCATCTGGAGCCCATTGGCTGCCAAAAAACCATTCTAGAATAGGAAATCCAGTGTCAGGATAAGCTAACTGCATACGGAATGCAATAGACATAGCCATACCAATAACTCCCATAATGATTCCAGTAATTAAAAATTGCTTAGAAATCATTTTATGATCCATACTAAAGATGTACTTCGATATGAAAGTCTCTTTGTGGTGGTGATCTGCGTGTTCTGTGCTCATTTTTTAGATAATTTCTTATTGTATTAGTTCTGTGCTATGGTTTCGTTTGTTTCAGTTTCTGCTGGTTCCTCAGCTGGTACTTCTACCTCTTCAGTTGTTGAAGCAAATAATGATTTTTGATCTTTAAGCCAAGCAGAATATGAAGCTTCATCTTCTACAACAACTTTCATCTTCATATTGAAGTGAGCATTACCACATATTTTATTACAAACTAAGTAGTAATCGAATTTTGGGTCTCCTTTAATATCTCTCATTTCCGTAGTTGAAATGGTAGGGGTGAATGTAAATTCAGTTGGTAGACCAGGAACAACATTCATTTGAGTTCTGAAGTATGGTAGATATGCTGAATGAATTACATCTCTAGCTCTAAATTTCAATGTTATGGGTTGACCTTTTACCAAATGCAGTTCTTGTACAACTTGGTCATCGTCTCCTTTACCATCAAACATATTTCCTTCTTTAACTGCTAAAGCTCTTTTTAAGCGATCAATTTGTGTATTACGAGCTCTTATAGTAAGACGAATATCATTCTCAACATCACCGCTCGCATATTTTTCAATTTCGCTCAAGTGTTTCTTTCGTTCATCTCCAACTAAACCTCCAAGACTAGCTCTTAGCTTTCCTTCTTTAGCTGATAGACCGAGTATTGATCTTTCTAGTTGTGCAATGTTTGAATCCAATTCAACTATCAATTCAGCAGCATGTTCTTTATTTGCAACTCCAAGAGGATTAACACCATTAATTAGATTGTAATTTGCTTTTCCTAATTCATTGTCCGCTCCAGGATATCGTGCATTCCACCCAAATTGGTAGGCAAACACCTCAATTTGTTGAGCATCAGCCTTAGTATCTGAACGCAATATTTTATTCCAAGTTTTAAAACCACCCGAAACGAGTGCAGCAAGAACAATTGCTGGGATTATAGTCCAAACATATTCCAAATTATTATTGTGCGGATAGTAGAACGCTTTTCTACCTGGCTTCTGACGGTATCTAAATGAGAAGTAGAATAGAACAAACTGCGTTATAAAGAAAATTGGAATAGTTGCTCTCCATGTCCAGGTCATCATTTTGTCTAATTCAACACCATGTTCCGAAGCTGAACCAAATTGTGCCAAGTTAAATTGATTGTGAATAGAGTATTCATACAAAATCAAAGCAAAGAACAAGATGACAAAAATCATCATCATAAATGCATTAACGTTATTCCAGTTAATAATTTCTCTGCCAGTAATATTTGTAACAAGTTCCAGTATTCCAAAGATTAATACAATAACAGCTAACACCAATAATGTTAAAACCGTTACAGACCAATTTATCGAGTTGAACAAGGAATCACTTACTGGCTCAACTGTTTCAGCACTTTCAGCTGCAACTGGTGCATCACCATCTCCTCCATTATCAATCCACATAAGTATTGAAGTAATTTCATCATCTGACAAGTTTTCAAAGACGTTCATTGCTTGCTGACCATACTCGTTGTAGATAGCTAATGCTCTTTCATCACCCTGAGCAATAAGTTTGGTGTTATTTTTTATCCAGCTTACTAGCCATTCATAATCTTCATCGTACTTGTCTACAAGTCCTCCTAAAGCAGGTCCAACCACTTTTCCTTGCAATGCGTGACAAGAAGCACAGTTAGAGTTAAAAAGGGTGCTTCCTTCTTCTATTCTAGCTTCAGTTCCGTCTTGACCATTTATTTGACGAGAAAGATTGTTTTTGAATCCGTAAGATTGAGTGAAGAATAATAATCCAATGGTTATCAGAAACCATTTAGAGATTGTTTTTGGTATACTTGTCATCGATGTGCTCAAATTTGTCTGAAAATTTTCGTGGCAAAAATACCTTGATTTTTAAATTTACATAATTCAATGGGCTCAAATAATCCCCACCTTTTTTATTTTTATTGTGTATAAATAGCACATTAAAATCAAAAAGGGGGTAAAGCACCCCCTTTTTGAAACCAAAAACTAAAACTGAAATATTGCTATTGTCTAAATTCTTGAAAACTATTCAAGCGACAATATAATACAAAATTAACGTGAAAATCTCTGGAAATGTGTCATGCACCAGTCATTTCAAATCAAGAGATTATGCAAGACTCTTATAGACTTGCACGTAGTCTGTCACTAGTTTGTCAGAAGAAAACTTTTTTAGCTGATTTGGTATTCTTTTTTCCAACTCTTTGCGATTTTGATCATCCATAAGAAATAGCAAAGCTTGCTCAATTTGTGCTAAATTGTTTGGGTAGAAGTATTTAGCAGCATCTCCACCAACTTCAGGCATGCTACTTATCTGAGAAGTGGCTACCGTTTTTCCATGTGAAAATGCTTCAAGTATTGGAATTCCAAAACCTTCAAATACGGAAGGGTAAACGCAAAACAGTGCGTTTTGATAAAAATTAGTTAATTCTTCACTTGATACATCAAATT
>JABDQY010000177.1 GCA_013042025.1 Bacteroidia bacterium | reverse complement strand
CTGATTTTCTGATTGTAGGTGGAGGCTTAGCTGGGCACATATTGCAAATCCAACTACAAGAAAAAGGATGCTCGTCTATAGTAATTGACTACTCCAAGAGTAATGCTTCTTCTGTTGTAGCAGCAGGTTTGGTGAATCCAGTTGCAGGAAAATTCTTTACACTTACATGGCGTGCGGAGGAAATATTTGAATCGTTGGCTACATTTTATAGTGATGTGGAAAATCGATTGAATAGCTCCTTTTTTACACCAAAAACACTTACTCGAATATTTGCTACTCCTGGCGAACAGAATATTTGGCTATCTAAAGCCCATCAAGATAAATATAAATCCTACTGCTCATTTAAAAATATAGAAATTAAAGGGTTGAAATCTAACTATGGTGTTCTAGAAATTGCCAAAGGAGGTGAACTAGATGTGTCATTATTTTTAGGAAGCTGTAAAGCTAGCTATTCAAATAGAAATGAAAAATTTGACTTTGAAAAATTGAATGTTAAGTCAAAGAGTTACGATGATATTAAATACAAAAACATTGTATTCTGTGAAGGATATGAAGTATTGTATAACCCTTATTTTAATCATCTTCCTTTTGTGCCTACCAAAGGTGAACTGTTAGAAATTGAAACATCGTTGCCGCAATCAAACACTGTTTATTTAGGTCCAGTGTTTATGCAACCAAGAGGAGGTAAGCTTTGGAAAGTTGGAGCTACGTATGCCCCAAATATCGTTGACAAATTGCCTACAAAGGAGAAGAAGGATGATTTGATTAAACGACTTAATAAGATTATTGATGTACCATACAATATCGTTAATCAAACTGCAGGAATTCGTCCTGCTACAGAAGATAGAAGACCATTGATAGGAAGGCATTCTTCGAATGAAAATATGTATGTGTTTAATGGATTTGGAAGCAAGGGGGTCAGTTTAATTCCTCTTCTTGCCAAAGAATTTATTGATTTTGTCTTAAATAATGCTCCTTTGCACCCAGAAGTAAACATCAATCGATTTTGATTCAGGTACTTAGATATTTCATAAAGGTTTTACTTGTATTTTTAGCTGTTTTTCTAACAGCTAAACTATTCTTCTTGTTGGTCAATTTGCAAGAAGGATTTGCAGATATTAAGCAATTCCCTACAATGTGGTGGAATGGATTAAGACTTGACTTGAGTTTAATAGGTTACATATTAATTATACCCTTACTTCTGTTGTTGATACGGTTCTTTGTTAAGAATGTTAAGGATGCAATATTTAGATATTATTTCGCAATAATTTTCATATTAATAGCAATTATTGTAGCAACAGATCCATTCTTTTACAGCTATTGGGGACAAAAAGCTAACTTATCATTTATACAGTTCTTAGGAAAAGAAAACGCTGGTGTTGCATCCATTGCAATTCGAGATTTCATACTTGCATTTGGGTTCTTATTCCTTTTGATTTTCTGTTATTTTAAGTGGTTTAGCAAATGGTTAATCCCTCCCCAAAAAAAATCATTGTTAGGCCTAATCGTTCTTTTGGGATTATCCGTTTTAATGGTGCGAGGAGGATTAGGTATTGTTCCAATTAATATTTCTAGTGCGTTCTATAGCTCTAATAATTTTCATAACAATACTGCTTTAAATACAGTATGGAATGCAATGGCAACTGAATTTGAACGTGATAAACATAAAGCACTCGTGTTTTATGACTCAAACGATGAAGCAGAAGAGGTTCTTAGTAAATTACCGAAGAGTAACAATGGTATAGACCATTTAGTTGCAAAGGATAGTTCAACCAATGTATTATTAATTGTTCTCGAGAGTTTTAGTGCTAAAGTTAGTGGCTTGCTCTCCGGAGAAGAGTTTGCCAGTACTCCAAATCTAGATTCTATAATGAAAGAAGGAATCTATTTCAATAATGCATACGCTTCAAGTTTTAGATCAGATAAGGGTTTATTGGCCCTTACCTCAGGAATTCCTTCTGGTGCTCGTCAAACATTAACAAATTTCCCCGATAGATTAGCTGCCA
>JABDQY010000175.1 GCA_013042025.1 Bacteroidia bacterium | reverse complement strand
TCAAAATAAAGTTTAGTCTGTTTTAAACAACTCATTACATTTGTTGTTCTATTTATAATTATGGCAGATAAAAAAAGCGGTATGTCGAGTATTGTAAGAAAAGTTCTAATGGCTTTTTCTGGACTCTTTTTAGTGTTTTTCCTTGTAATGCATCTCTCGATTAATATGATGTCATTGGTAAGTGAAGATTTATTCAATAATGTTTCACATTTTATGGGAACCAATGCCGTGATTCAAGGGCTCTTGCAACCAGTATTAATATTTGCAGTGATTTTCCATTTTGTTATGGGATTCTATCTCGAACGACAAAATAACATTGCTCGTTCGGTTAAATATGCGATGTATAAAGGAAGTGCAAATGCAAGTTGGATGAGCAGAAACATGATTTATTCTGGTCTTGTGATTTTAGCTTTCCTAGCGTTGCATTTTGTTGATTTTTGGTTTCCAGAAATGAACATTAAGTATATTCAAAACAACATGGATGGTTTAAATGCTGAAGGTCACTTTAGGTATTTTGAAGAACTTCAACATAAATTCAGCAATCCTATTCGTGTTGGTGCATATGTGATTTCATTTATTCTATTAGCACTTCACTTGTTACATGGATTTCAATCAGCATTTCAATCGGTTGGATTTAATAGTAGGAAGTATACTCCAATAATTAAAATTGTTGGGAATGTATTTGCGATAGTAGTTCCGTTAGGATTTGTAATAATTGCACTCTTTCATTTTTTTAATCATTAATTAGTAGGAATAAAACATGGCAACGTTAGATAATAAAGTACCTAAAGGTCCAATTAAGGATAAGTGGACATCATATAAAGATCATATTAATTTAGTTAACCCAGCGAACAAAAGAAACATAGACGTTATTGTTGTTGGCACTGGTTTAGCAGGAGGTTCTGCCGCTGCTACTTTAGCTGAATTGGGTTATAATGTAAAAGCATTTTGCTATCAAGATTCTCCACGTAGAGCTCATTCCATTGCAGCTCAAGGAGGTATTAATGCAGCAAAAAACTATATGGGAGATGGCGATTCTACATATCGCTTATTTTATGATACTGTAAAAGGAGGAGATTACAGATCACGAGAAGCAAATGTATATCGATTAGCGGAGGTTTCTGCTAACATTATTGATCAATGTGTTGCTCAAGGTGTTCCATTTGCAAGAGATTACGGAGGTTTACTTGATAACAGATCATTCGGTGGAGTTTTAGTTTCTCGAACATTTTACGCAAGAGGCCAAACAGGTCAACAATTACTGTTAGGGGCATACTCTGCCATGAACAGACAAATCGCTCGTGGTAAAATTGAGATGTTCAATCGTCATGAAATGCTAGATGTTGTAATTGTAGATGGCAAAGCAAGAGGAATTATTGCACGAAATCTTGTAACAGGAGAAATCGAGAGGCATTCGGCTCACGCAGTTGTGATTGGTTCTGGTGGATATGGTAATGTATATTTTCTTTCTACCAACGCAATGGGAAGTAATACTACAGCAGCATGGAAAATTCACAAAAAAGGAGCATACTTCGCAAATCCATGTTACACTCAAATTCACCCAACGTGTATACCAAGAAGTGGATCTTATCAATCTAAGTTGACATTAATGTCCGAGTCGCTTAGAAATGATGGAAGAATATGGGTTCCAAAGAAAATGGAAGATGTTGAGTCAATTAGACAAGGTAACTTAAAGCCAACGGAAATTGCAGAAGAAAATAGAGATTATTACTTGGAGAGAAGATATCCAGCATTTGGTAATCTTGTTCCCCGAGATGTTGCTAGTAGAGCAGCAAAAGAAAGATGTGATGCGGGTTATGGTGTAAATGCTACTGGAGAAGCAGTGTATTTAGATTTTGCCGCAGCAATAAATAGATACGGAAAAGAACAAGCCTTGATTCAAGGTGAGCACGATGCAAGTGAAGGTCGAATAACAGAATTAGGAGAAGCAATAGTTGAAGCGAAGTATGGTAACCTATTTGAGATGTATGAAAAAATTACGGATCAAAATCCTTACAAAACTCCAATGATGATTTATCCAGCAGTTCACTATACAATGGGTGGTATTTGGGTAGATTATAACCTAATGACTACAATTCCTGGATGCTATGCAATTGGAGAAGCTAATTTCTCAGACCACGGTGCAAATCGATTGGGAGCATCAGCATTAATGCAAGGATTGGCAGATGGATACTTTGTATTACCATACACAATTGGTGACTATCTGGCGGATGATATTCGAACAGGTAAAATTCCTACGGATTCTCCAGAGTTCGATGAAGCTCACAAAGAAGTTACTGATAGAATAAACTTCTTCATAAATAATAGAGGAGAGCATTCTGTAGATTGGTATCACAAAAAGCTAGGCAAGATTATGTGGGATAAGGTAGGAATGGCTAGAAATGCTAAAGGATTGAAGGAAGCTATCACGGAAATTGCTGAGCTAAGAGAAGATTTTTGGAAAAAAGTTAAAGTTCCTGGATCTGCAAATGAATTAAATCCTGAACTTGAAAAAGCAGGGAGAGTTGCAGATTTCCTTGAATTAGGAGAGTTATTCGCTCGAGATGCATTAGAAAGAAACGAAAGTTGTGGAGGACATTATAGAGAAGAATCGGTAGAATTAGATGGACCTCAAAAAGGAGAGGCATTACGAGACGATGTAAATTATAAATATGTAGCTGCTTGGGAATACACTGGGAAACCAAGTGAAGCGATATTGCATAAAGAGGAATTAGAGTTTAACGATATTGAATTAAAAACAAGAAGCTACAAATAGTATGAGTAACATGAATCTTACATTAAAAATTTGGAGGCAAAATGGTCCTCAGGATAAAGGTAAAATGGTTGATTACAAGGTTTCTGATATTTCAGAGCATATGTCATTTTTAGAAATGATGGATGTGTTGAATGAAAAATTAGTAAATGAAGGAGCTGAACCTATTGCTTTCGACCACGATTGTAGAGAAGGTATTTGTGGAACATGTTCAATGTTTATAAATGGAGAAGCACATGGACCTTCAAAAGGAACAACTACTTGTCAATTGCATATGAGAACATTTAATGATGGTGATACAATTTATATTGAACCATTTAGAGCGAAAGCTTTTCCTGTAATTAAAGACTTAGTTGTAGATCGCACATCATTTGAGAGAATTCAGCAAGCGGGCGGATACGTTTCTGTAAATACTTCAGGAAATACGCAAGATGCAAACTCACTTCCAATTCCGAAGGCAAATGCAGATCTAAGTATGGATGCAGCAGCTTGTATCGGTTGTGGTGCGTGTGTTGCAACTTGTAAAAATAGCAGTGCCATGTTGTTTGTTGGAGCTAAAATTTCACAATATGCATTATTACCTCAAGGTCAGGTAGAAGCTAGTGAAAGGGCCCAAAATATGGTTGCTCAAATGGATGCTGAAGGTTTTGGTAATTGCACCAATACTGGAGCCTGCGAAGTGGAGT
>JABDQY010000173.1 GCA_013042025.1 Bacteroidia bacterium | reverse complement strand
TTGCAACCTCTTCAGTCCATGGAGCACATTCACTACCCCCAACCATGTCTACACTAACTACTTCAAGATCTACTAAGTACTCATAAGCACCCATATCTGGCGTTGTACTTCTAGTAGCATAAGTAATGTCTTCAGTAGATAAAGCATTTACTTCTGCTTTATTCGCCATTTCAATACTATTAGGAATACAAACACTATTCGCTAAATCTACGAAATTAGGATCAACACTTACGCTGTTTGCTCCATAAGTAGAGTTCAACCAGTCATCTGCATCGTTATAATTTCCATTGATATATGCATATCTCCAAGTATTACCATTGTTTGTCATATTCTCCAAATGAATATTGTTATGCGTCATTACAGGAGCTACGTTATTAGGACCATAGTAGATATACACACCATATGTGTAGTATGCATTATCCGCATCACAATACACAATATTGTTTTTCATAGTTACATCTGTGTAATAGATATAAACTGGTCTTTGGTAATTATACGTATACGTCTTATCTCCTTGATCAATTATTGTATTACCAATAAGATTTAATTCACCACCTGAGTTGTAACCTTGACGATAAGAAATTCCATAAATACTACTTTGAGAATTCATGTGAAACACATTGTTTGTAATATCATTCGTCTCATATCCATAGTAGTTGTAGTAGTACAACCCATATTGGTAGTAATAAGTAGTAGATGAACCTAAATCGTGTATCCAATTTTTGTCAACTACATTTTTCTCAGATGCAGCATATTCAGAAGAATAATCACTGTTATAAATATAGATAGCATACTTATACTGCTGAGGTATGTTCGCTGGGTTATGAATTTCATTTCCTTGCAATAGCAATCCAGAAGTATATCTAGTGTAAACACCATAATATCTCCATCCTGAAATATCATTGTTTCTAATAACAACATTTTGATCTGCAGCTGCAGAAGTTGGGTGATTGTTACTAATTGCACAATATACTCCCGCAGATGAAGAAGTAGATCCTCCATGCATTAAGTTGTCTTCAATAGTAATGTCTGTATTGTTTTGACTCGCATTACTAGAAAAACTACTTCCTGAACCAATTTTAACATACGCTGAAGCTGTAGCATACAAACTTCCATTTGGTTTTGTTAACTCACAGTTTGTAATAGATATGTTTGAAGACGGCGAAGCTGTCCCACCATTATAAATCCATACATTCTTTCTTGATGTTCCGTTACAAACGATTTTTAAATTGTCGATGTTAACACCTGAAACACCTCTAAGAGTAATTACATCATTTGATGATGAAATTGTAGCACCACCACCGTTAATTGTTAAACTGTTTGTAGTACTAAGCCCAGTAACATTTAAAATGCTAAAGTTCTGTGCATAAGTACCAGCTGCAACGTTTACGATAACTGGACCACTAACACCATCGCTATTTAAGGTGTCAGCTAATTGAGTAAATGTTGTGAAATCTCCGGTTCCACCACCGTCGATACTGTAAGTACCTGATAATTGAGCCATAGCTGTTCCTGCAAATAACATGGAACACAATACGGCTGCTGTTTTTAATTTGAAAAGCCAATTCGAATTGTAAATTTTTTTCATACGCTTGATTGATAAATTACGTTTTGTTTTAAATTGTGAAGCATCAAATTTATACAAAAAATTGAATAAGCAATGTCCAGCGTTAAAAAAATGACACAGAATGACACTTATATTACAGGTATTTATGTTGCAATGATGTTGTGTCTCTAGTTAATGACTGCATCTGCTTGCACTATTCTCTTAATCGCTTTGTAAAACTGAGGTGACTTCTTCTGACCTATTATTAGGCTTTTCACAGCAAGACTATCCGTAATATAATCTTCTAAATAATCTGCAGCTAAATAGGACTTATTATTAAACCAAATACTACCATTACCATAAGTAGTTACCAGTTTAAGGTCTGACTTTAATCGGGTAACCTCAAGAGGTAGAATATCATAATTATTAATTAATCTTTCGTTTACTAGATACGGCCTTAAGATGTAATTAAAATTATTGTGTTTTTCATATACTCCTTTTGAAGCCAAGAACAAGATGGAATCGTTTTCCCTAAAACCAACTAATAGCTCATTAGGAATATTGAAATAAATCACTTCCTTTTTGCCCTTTTGGTTCTCAATTGAATAATCACTCCAGAGAAAGAGTATACAACATAGTATTGGTATAACAAATGAGTACTTATTACGCTTAACCAAATCGAATGTTAAGGATATAATGAATAGATAAACTAGCATGAGTTGTTCAAACGAAATATGAATATCTTCAAAAAAAGCATAAGGGACCTCTTGAATAGAAAGTACTGCACTTGATATAAACTGGATATAGGCTGATATCAATTTAGCTAAAAGACCAGCTACTGGAGGAAAAACAAATGAAAAGAGAACGAAAAATATGCCTGCATACAAAATGATGCCGATACAAGGAATCACTATTAGATTGGAAAAGATAAACAAGTTGGGATATTGATGGAAGTAATAAAGACCTAAAGGAAATGTTGCAATTTGGGCAGCAACACTTACCGCACCTAAAACAACAATCTTTTTTAACACAAAATTGCTTGTTGGTAGTGCCTTCCTAAAATAATCCTTATAGAAAACGATTCCTAAAACCGCTAAAAAAGAAAATTGGAATCCCACATTATAAATATTGCTTGGATTAATAACCAACAAAACCAAAGCGGCAAAACATAGTGTATTGTAAATATTGGATTGCCTTTGCCACAAATTGGCTAAGAGCACCAACCCGAACATTAATGAAGCACGGGATACAGATGGAGAAAAGCCTGTTATAAGGCAATATACAAACAGCACCAATAAAACTGTAAAAGTCTTTAGTGCGATGTACTTTCTTCTAGATTTAGATAATCCTAATAGAAAAGCGATTAGTATATAAATAATTCCTACATGTAGACCAGAAACTGCAAGCACATGAATAGTTCCGGTTTTAGAAAATGCTTCAAGCCAATTATCATCCAATTCACCTTTATATCCGAATACGATTGCCTCTGCAACTCCACGTATATTTTCATCTTTAAAATGTCTTTTGAATTTGACTTTTAACTTATCTTGAATGATGTAACTGGCTTTATATATCCAATTTGCCTTGTTGGTGTTACTTGAAATCCACGAAAAGGGCTTTACATAACTACTATGGTAAATTCCTTTTGATGCATAGAACTTCTGGAAATCAAATTGATGAGGGTTTTCTGGAGCTGCTATTGGTTTAATTTCATTATTAACCACTATGAGATCTCCATATTTCAGACGTTGACTTAAACTATCTTTCTGAAAATACAATTGAGCTTTCCCTATGCAGTTCTGTTTTCTAGTAGAATCCCATAATGCTAAATACTTCACTTCACAAGAAACAGACTTTGGTTTCAAACTTGGATTGGAAACTATTTTCACCAATGCATTTGCAGAATGGTCCAATTTTGAAAAATGCATCGTTGAGTTTATTGGAGTCTTGTAATAACTTATAAGGTATCCCAAAGAAAAAACAAGAAATAATAGGCTCAAAGAAACCACCAATTGCAACTTAGAATTGATCTGTTTTTTTAAATAGTAATGTCCAATTACAACAAAAAATAAGAGTATTCCGAAAAGCAAACCGAATTGGAGGTTTAGATTAGGAAAAAATGAGCATAGAAGTATCCCTCCAATAAATGGTATTAGAATTTTAAGAAGAGGTATGTGTCTTTGCACATACATTTCAATTTTGCAGACTAACTATGTTTTCGATACATTAGAGCTTTCAATTCGTCTTTTAGTTCTTCATTGTCCCAAAGTCTTTCGACTTTGTATTCGTGATAAATTTTAAATGCAGCTTCTCTGTTTTCTGCATTGTCCAATTTACTCATAAATTCTTTATATGCTTTTGCATCTCCGTCAAAGAAATTACTCTGAAATTCAAACCTTTTTGCCACAGATATGGCTTTAGGGATACTAGCGATAGGTTTGCTGCTGAATTTTTCAAATAAAGAAAGCATTTCAGCTTCTTCCTGTTTCTTTGTCTTTTGTGGTGCGTTTGTTTTTGAAGCTTCACGCACATTAGTAATTGTAGTAGCTTCTTCTTTTTCTTTCTTCGGTACCTGTTCTACCACAGTGGCCGTTTTAGGGGCTGGTTTTTTCTGGACCGGAGGTGTTGGGGTTGATGTAATCTTCCCTGAAAGTGCAAGTTGATTAATTTGTTCGTAGAGCTCAATGCATTGCTTTCTTAATACATCTAGGTCAAGTCGAGAAAGCTTTTCGCTATGAAGACTTAATCTATTATTATTTATGCTCAACAAGCCTAACAAATCGTCAATTTTCTGATGTACACTATCTCTACTCATAATTATGCTACGAATAAAACTAATAAATATTACTTTCGGCAACTCTTATCTACAGTAATGTTTATTGAACCCAAAAATAATAAAGGATGGATTGAAGTTGTTTGTGGATCAATGTTTTCTGGTAAAACGGAAGAATTAATTCGTAGGGTGAAGCGAGCAAAAATTGCAAAGCTTAGAACCCGAATTTTCAAACCAAAGATGGAAATTAGGTATGATAAAGTGAAGGTGGTTTCTCACGACGACAATTATGCTGATTCATTTCCTATAGAGCATTCTAGGGAAATACTTAAATGGGTTGATGATATTGAAGTTGTTGGGATTGATGAAGCACAGTTTTTTGATGCAGATTTACCCAAAGTATGTAACATCTTAGCGAATCAAAATAAGCGTGTAATCATTGCTGGATTAGATATGGATTTTCTTGGAAAACCGTTTGGACCGATGCCAGAACTAATGGCCTTAGCTGAATACGTTACTAAAGTTCATGCAATTTGTATGCAATGTGGTTCTGTTGCTCAATATTCGTATCGTTACTCAAGAGAGGGAAAACAAGTTGAACTTGGAGAAAAAGACCAATATGAGCCGAGGTGCCGAAGTTGCTACACTAAAGGCATGGTAGAGCAAGAACAGGAAGAAGATAAATAAAATCTCCCCAAAATCTATATCGTCCATACATCTTAAAATACTCAGGATAAAAACAGATTAGTAATAAAACTCCATGCATAAGCAATAGCACTCCTACTATGCTTAAATCTGTTTTATAAAATAGTGGCGTTAACAGAACTAAAACGATAGAGAAGATACTTGAAATCTTTGCCCAAATTAGAGCTTTCTGTGGACCAAATGTATTTGCACTTGAAATGAAATTACTTTCTAAATCTTCTTGAAAATCAAAAAATGAAAAAAGCATAAGGTTGCAAAGATTTAGGAAAAAGAAAGCAACAAATAAAATGGTAAAATAATCTGGCCATTCTTGCACTGCTGTGGTACAAAGTGGTAAACCACAAAAACCTAGACTTACAACCAAGGCAATGAAAACTTCCTTGATGTAGACTTTCCTTGAAATCTTTTTTGACAAGGTTTGATTCAGAATAAAATGAATACCTGTTAATAGAAACAAAAAGAATCCAAATCGGAGGTATTCTATCCTCAATTTATCATATACTAAATACAAAACAATAATCGAAAAAGCAGTAATTAGTAAGATGAGCCATCCCTTATATCTGTAATGAAGGTTGTGTCTAAGTGCTAATGAATTGCCTTTGGTTTTGTAGCCATCTATAATATGATCCAACGTATAGATAATCCATATGGATAAGGCTAGAATGAGACCGGCAATCTTATCCGGTTCTTGACCAAAGCACAATGAAAAAAACCAAAAAGTAATAAATGATCCAACAACTACCCAAATACTGAAAGTATTAACAAAATCAATTAAAAAGTGGTTTCGATTAATTCGTTTCATGGCAGAAACGAGACTTTAGTTTATAGCAACTACCTCCGTTACATCAGGTAATAATCGCTTGATACTTTCTTCAACTCCTGCCTTCATAGTAATATGGCTGATATTGCAGGTTTTACAAGCTCCTAAAAGTTTAATTTTTACAACAGTATCCTCCATTGAAACGAATTCTACATCCCCACCATCTTTTTGTAAAAAAGGACGAATGCTTTCTAGAGCTTCTTCTATTTTGGATTCTGTTTTGGTCATCAATACTTCAAAGATATTTTAAATTATGTATTAGCAGCTAGAACTGATAGTTTTTGAACTATTTGACCAACAATAGGCAAATAGTTTTTGTGCTGATTCGAAAAACTTTTATCTTCTAGTATTGGCAGTTCTCCAAGTAAATCAACATCCCATTCTTTGCTTAGCTTTGCTCCTCCTTCTTTCCCAAAAATGTAGTACTTCTTTCCCACCTCAGGCTCAAAAAAACTCATGTTTTCTACCACTCCTAAAATGTTTTGTTTCAGTTGAGGGTTTGTAAACATATCAATTGCTTTTCTTGTATCTGATACAGCAACATCTTCAGGCGTTGTAACAATAATTACTCCACTTAAAGGTATTTGCTGGATAATGCTTAAATGCACATCTCCTGTGCCTGGAGGTAAGTCAATAAAAAGATAATCTAAGTCGCCCCAATCCACATCTGTACAAAATTGTGAGATGGCCTTAGAAAGCATAGGCCCTCGCCATACCAACGCTTGTTTCTTCTCAACGAGATACCCAATACTCATTGTTTTAACCCCATCAGACTGGATAGGAACCATAAGATTCCCATTCATTTGTGGCTTTTCACTATCTACATTAAGCAGCACTGGAATTGAAGGTCCATGAATGTCAGCATCAAGAATACCAACTTTTGCACCTGCTTTTTGTAGTGTTTTTGCTAAATTAATTGCCACAGTACTTTTTCCAACACCTCCTTTTCCGGAAGCAACAGCAATTATATTTTTTACAGAACCTAGTACTGTATTATTTTCCCTGCTTCGCTGCACATTGGACGTGATATTAATCTGGACATCTGCATCTTTGTCTACCATAGTTATTACCGCCGTTTTACATGCATTGGCAATGCTGTCTTTTAATGGACATGCAGGAGTTGTAAGCACAAGATCAAATCGAATGGTTTTGCCTTCAATTTCAATGTTTTGAATCATATTTAGAGTGACCAAATCTTTTTTTAAATCCGGGTCATCTACATAGCTTAGTGCTTTAAGTATTTCTTCTTTGGTAATATTCATTTTATTAAAAATGGAAACATTCGTTTATTCATTTTAAGAATAAACCATTTAACAAACTTAAACTCACCCAGAATACTTCCAATAATAAACAGATGAATTTGGTATACGAAGTAGATAATTACTGTTATCACTATCATTTGAAACCAGGGTAAACTCCAAAAATCCGACTCTTCAAAAAGGAAAATTTGAACCGGCTTTCTTACAAAAACAATTGAACTCCCTGTTACAGAAAAAATTACAAAAATCCAGGCTAACCGTAAATCAGATTCAATATTCCATTTAACTTTAAGTTTCTTCCAAACGGATTTCATAACAGCTTGCAAAGATGATATTCTATTTTGTATAACCGCTTATCTATACTATTGTTTTTAAATAGTCGTTTTTCTATTACCAAAACATAATTACTGCAAACATGCGACGCTATAAAATATTCTTACTCTTTCTATTCATAATTGTTTCCATTTCAAGCTATTTCCTATTAAATAATAAATATAAAATATCTAAGAAAGGTATTCTAAAATATGATAGAGCTGAGGTGTATATCCAAGCTGGGCATGAAGGAAGAACTCGAGGAGCAACAGGCACCTCTAGCAGTTTTGGGAATGAAATAGACTGGACTCCAATTGTTGCAAACGAAGCAACCCGAATATTAAGAGAAGTTGGTATTACAGTAATTAGAAGTGAGGCTGACCGTAGAAAGTATAGCGTGGTAGATTTAGCTTTATCCATTCATTTTGATGGATGCACAAAACAATGTGGAACAGGAGCTTCAATAGGATATGATGACGAAACAGATGAACCAGCGGCAAAAGATTGGAAAGAATTCTACAGTAATTATTTTAAGTTTAAATGGCAAGACGATAATTTCACTCCAAATCTTAGGAACTATTATAATTTTAAGTATACCATAACTCGAGATGCTGAATTGGTTCTTGAACTCGGTGATTTAACATGTCCTGCACAAGCCAAGTGGATGAAGAACAACCTCAAGAACATAGGTCATATGGTAGCGTACTTTGCCGCAAAACGAATTGGCAAAGAACATTTGCTCAAAAAACCACACATGGCATAATAAAATGTTAAAACACTAATTTAATTGCTCTAGATATTTGTGTAAAACAAATGCAATGAAACGAGTAATTACATCATTCAAGAATGCGAATCATGATTTGCTAAATGCCATTTCACATGATTATCCCAGAGGAGTGGGTGAAGATGAGTTGGTAAATTTCCCGAAACTGGGAGGAGGAACAATTAGGGCTATAGAAGTTGTGGTTGGAGATTGTTTATACTTGGTTAAACTAGAAGATCAGTCTTATTATGAACGGTTTCTTGCTAAAGATGAGAATGAAACCGATGAAGAATTAGATATTCCTGATTCAGATGAGAATCTTGAAGATATCAGCAATGATGTTGAAGATGTAAACTAGGTTCTTACCTTCTTCTTGATAATAAAATAATAAATCAAGTAAACTAAAATTACTACAGCAAGAATTGGAACTAAAATACTCAAAACACTAATAATTCCAGAGACCACCGTTTCTACAGTAGTTAGGATTGGATTTGCAGTTCCTGCTGTTAACCCACTACTTTTTACGCGTAATATTGAAGAGCTTCCTTTAATCGTTCCAGCAATTCCACCACCTGCGATAATGGAAACAGGCCATTTCACTAATGGTTCCATATCAACAATAGTTGATCCCATTAACAAACTACCGCATAATACAGCTGCCGGCGTAGCTATTGTATCTAAGAGATTATCAAAGAAAGGTATGTAATAACCCAATATTTCCATCACAGTGGCAACAGCAAAAGTTATCATGGCAGGTAATGAACCTAACCACATCATTGACTCTGCCAATTGAACCTGGTCTAAGTATGCTGCAACTGAAGTAAGCAGCACCGGAAGAAACACTCTAAATCCAACGGCTGAACTTAAGCCAAGACCTAGTAAAACGCTTAAAATTAAGGTGCCATCCATGAAACAAATATAAAAAAAGGGAGCAGTTACCTGCTCCCTTTAACTTAGCTTTTAGTTTTTGGTATTAATAAGTAAGTTTAAAGTCTACTCTTCTGTTTAATGCTCTACCTTCTGCCGAACTGTTGTCAGCAACTGGTTGAGTTTCACCAAATCCTGTTGCAGTCATTCTTGTAGCTTCAACACCTTTTGAAGAAAGATATCGCTTAACAGCGTCAGCTCGTTTCTGAGACAACGTCATATTCGCTGCATCAGCACCTTGACTATCAGTATGACCTTCAATTCCAACTTGAGCTTCTTTGTATTCTTTCAAAATCTCTACTAGTTGGTCTAGGTTGGCAAAAGACTCAGCTTTTATAATATCCTTACCGCTCTCGAAGTAAATACCCCTTGCAGCAAGTCTAATTCTTTCTTTAACCTCTTCTTTGATCTCTGGACAACCTTTGTTGGCCACAACACCAGGAGTAGCTGGACAGACATCTTTGTGATCAAAAACACCATCTCCGTCACTATCAGGACATCCGTCACCTTCTTTAGTACCCGCTTTCAGAGGACACTTATCTTCAGAATCTTGGATTCCATCTTTATCAGAATCTGGGCAACCATCGAACTCTTTAACACCAGGAACATCTGGACATTTATCATCTTCGTCAGCAACGCCATCTCTGTCTTTATCGTTTGCAGGACAACCCTCTCTGTCTTTGTCACCAGGAGTGAACGGACATTTATCTAAGTGATCAAATACACCGTCTCCATCACTATCAGGACATCCACTTCCTTCTACGCTTCCTGGTTTCTCAGGACACTTATCTTCAGAATCTTGAATTCCATCATTATCCGTATCTGGACAACCGTCAAATTTCGCAAGACCAGGAACTTTAGGACATTTATCTTCTTCATTTACAACACCATCTTTATCGTCATCCAATGGACAACCAACAGTATCTACTTCATAATTTTCTGGGGTTTTTGGACAGATATCAAATTTATCGCTTATGCCATCGCCGTCTGAATCTTTAATCTTATAACCACTGCTTCCTGTTCCACCAAAGTTGAACACAAAACCTGCATTGTGATAAACAAAAATATCGTGAAGTGGTTTATTTCCTTCTTCTGCTTTATTCAGTTTTGCTGCTGCTAAAGTGAATGGTACACCGTCATAGTTATCATCAAAACTGTAATTGAATTGTTCACTCAACACGAAATCTAACGCTGGAGAAAGTCTAATCTTTAAACCACCGCCTGCATTCCATGCAGATGCAAACCATGTTCTGCTATTTGAATAACCAATAACGTTATGATGGATTTTTGAAACAGATTGAATACCACCCCAACCTGCTCTTAAAAACGGCTTAATCATTACATCCTCATCTAGAATATAACCGTTGTTAAACTTATACGTTACACCAAGCATTACCTCAGTAATACGAGATCTAAAACCTTGACGATAGTTCTCTGTAGTTCTAACATCATATGTTTGCTTATAAAAACCTAAGTCTCCTACGGATCCATAGATATTAGCATCAAATGATGGATTTAAGTAGATGCCAAATGCACCACCCGCTGCTTGGTAATCTGGGCTCTGTTTAAAATACAGTGCCGAACCCATATCTCCGTGATATTCACGTAAACCGCCATTCGCTTCAAAACCAAATTTTTTCTCAAAAGTTTGAGCATTAAGCGTTACGGTAAATATTGTAAGAGTACATAGGAAAGTTAGTAAGTGTCTATTCATAATATCAAAAGCCTTAATTTTGAAGTAAGCAATATTACATTAATTTGACTAATCTCAAAAATATATTTTCTATTTTATGCGAATTAATTCCAGACCTTAGTTCCTTCAGAACAATTTTTGCAGATGTCGATGTTCTTTCGTGATTTAAGAATAAGTTTTCTGAACCGCTGATATTCTTCTCCCACCCAAATTGATTTAAACTTATTATTGGATAAGCTTCCTAATTTGTATTCGCCATCTTTATCAAAGCAACAAGGAACTATTCTTCCATCCCATGTCACTACACATGCGTGCCACATTCTCCAACAATGGCTTAAAAGACCATTTTTAATTTTGTATATTAAACCAGCCTTTTGATATCGCGAATACTTCGGGTTTTTTGGTAGTAGATCACTACCCTTTTCGAAATTATAAACTTGTGCGGTTTTTAAGGCTAAATAATCTACTCCCACATCTTTCGCTAATCTTCTTATTTCGTCAATTTCGTTTTCATTATGTGAAAATACAATGAACTGCCAAATGATAAAGGGAGTTTTGCTCTTCATTTGTTTTTTCCATTTTACAATGTTCCGACTTCCTTCAATTACCTTATCAAGACTTCCTCCAATTCTATATTTTCCATAACTCGATTGACTTGTACCGTCAATAGAAATAATAAGTCTGCTTAATCCGCTTTCTATTGTTTCTTTACAATTTGCGTCAGAAAGGTAATGTGCATTAGTTGAAGTTGCAGTATATATATTATTATCTGAAGCGTGCCTTACCATCTTTGTAAAATCTTTATTCAAATATGGCTCCCCTTGAAAGTAATATGTTATATAAGTCAGTTCATTTTTAAGCTGATCTATGATTGATCTATTGAGTTCTGGCTCAAGCATGCCAATCGGTCTAGTAAACTCTCTCAATCCACTAGGGCATTCCGGACAACGCAAGTTGCACGAAGTTGTAGGTTCTATCGATATAGCAATGGGAAATCCGCTGTGATAATTTTTCTTAGACCATTTACTGATATAATAGGATAAAATAATCTTTGATGCATTTATTAATCGGCTTAATCTGAAAGTTTTGGCATACTGCAACCCGTCAATAATTTGTGCTCGTGACATCATACCTCTACTATTTTTCTTGTCTACCTAAAAATCCATGCAAATAAAAACAAAAAATGACCGCTGTTAGTGCGGCCATTCAAATCGTTCCATTTTATTTCTAATTTTGATGAATTCGATGTCGATATAACAGATTTACAGAATAAAGAACCAATAGTGAAAACGCCAGAACAAAAAAGAATCGAGGAGTTTTTGGGCCTTTATTTGAATTTGAAGAAGATATAGGTAAAATAGTATTTTGGTCATCATCCTCTACACCTCTAATTCTATCTGTACCATGAGCAACATAATCATAAAACTCGTGTGTGTCCCATTGTGCTAATGCACCTAGTTCCGACAACTCTTTTCTTCTCCGAATTTTCAGTTTTCTAAGATATTCAACTCCTTCTTTACAAGTAATGTCTCCCTGAGCAGGGTGAGTTATTATATAGCGTGCTTGAAATATTTCTTTGTTCGGCGTTTCTTGGAAAAACAAATCTTCAGGAAACTTTTCAATCGAATACCTAACATGAAGTCGTGTAAAGTAAACCGTCTGACCAGGATTATTAGCCCAATGAACTCCTGCTTTAGAAAGCTCATTGAAATAAGGAGGGTTTCCCACACAAGGATCACATTTTA